>JAGOSI010000001.1 GCA_018062385.1 Minisyncoccota bacterium | reverse complement strand
GCTTAGCCTGATAATTAAAAATATCTAGATCCAAAACCATACCACCGATATTAATGAAATTTGACGGCGGGACTTCTGGCTTCTCCTGAATTGATTTTAAAGTACCATCTGCATTTAGCTCAATCACACCAAAATGCTGTGGTTCATGCGAATGAGCAGCCAACATGGCGTAAGGATGTGATATCACTGCTTCTAGCGCCTTAGCACCATGAATATCGTCAGCGTACATAAATAAGAAACGTCCTTTAAGTAGTGATTTGGTACACAATAATGCGTCCCCAGTACCGCCAGATGGATTGGCTTGAGTAACATATTGCACTTTACGTCCGCAAAACTCAGTTCCGCAAAAAGCTCGAATTTGATCTTCAAGATAATTAACCACTAAAATAATCTCATCAATCTCAACTGGCAAAGCCTCGACAATATGCTGAAGCAAGGGCTTTCCACAGACCTTCACTAAAGGCTTGGGAACAGTTTCTGTGAGTGGACGCATTCGAGTCCCCTTGCCGGCCGCTAAAATTACACATTGCATAAAATAATCTTAGACTAAAGAATGCAACTTCTTTTCAGCTCGCTCAATATCTTCAGGATAACCTATAGCTAGCCAGAGCTGTTCTTCCACCACCGCGATTGGGTATTTTTCTTTATAGCGCATGATAATTTCCGGCATGAAATACTCACCATTAATAGGTGCTTCGGGTGCAAAACTAAAAATATTTTGATCCAAAACCATCGGCCCAGTTGCCACCAGATTAGAAGACGGTGAGGACGGTTTTTCGGTCATTTCGGCAATCGTGCCGTCAGGATTGCGTACAATTACACCAAATCGTTCTGGGGTATCGCTCGTAGTAGCGAGAATCGAACGACTATAAGACACTGCACGAGCTAGGTCATCCTTACCATGAATATCATCAGCAAACATAAAAAGGAAGCGGCCTTTTATTAAATCCTTAGCCAACCATAGGGCTTTGGCCGGACCGTTGATTTCGGTTTGCTCTACATAAGTCACAGGTCGGCCATGAAAAACACTGCCACAATAATCTTTAATCATGTCACCCCGATAACCCACCACCACAATCAATTCCTTCACCGCACTCGGTAGCGCTTCCACGATATGATCAAGTAAAGTTTTACCATTAACTTTTACTAATGGTTTTGGTGTCTCGTCGGTCAGAGGTCGAAGTCTTGTGCCTTTGCCGGCCGCTAAAATTACACATTGCATAATCCATGAATATAACAACTTTTAATCGAAAATAGCAAGCATACGATGTGTCCAATACCATTAATTTCCAACGACAGTTATAAAACATGGTTTTAAATACCAGTTTGACTTTTCAAAGCAAATATGGCTTTATTGTTACCAAGTCAGATTAATTTTGATCTGATAGTTCTTTACAGGAGATAGTAATGATTAATGAAAAAATCAGGCCATTTTATATCGGCAGGAAAAACATTAAAAAATTTAAGGGTAAGGCGGTTGAAATGACACCTTTTCTTTATACTAATGATGACTTTAACCAAATTGGTATTGGTATACACAACTCTAGTGGTAATGGTTTAATTTGGGGGTTACATTCCCCAATCACAATAATTCGTTGGTGGCGCAGTCTAAAAGTTTTAGAAAAACTACACATCATCGAAAATAATACATTGGCCCTTTGCTGGTATGTTACTGCTGAAAAAATAGACAAAAAAAGCTTTTCGGAACTCGCACTGCAGACGGGTGGGAATGAGGCATTCAGTTTAATATTAAACACAATACTGAATTCTGCACCTCCGCAAGCAGATCTGAATCGGATGATAACAAATCTAAGAAGCAAGGGTTTTGAAGTTAATTATCATGAACTTCAAAAAGAAATCAACAGAGGTATGATTGAGCCTAATCCCGTGATTAATTCAGTTATATCTAAAGCTTTGCGGCATAAGTTAGAATATGAAAAAGCCAAAATTCCTTTACCAAAAAAATATCGTTTGAATTTATTTTTTACCAGTCTTGGTATCGAATCTATATGGGACAAGGATGGTAATCTTTCAGATGTTTATTATTTGGATCTAAATGTTAAACGTCACTGCATTGGTAACAAAAAAATTCAAAATTACTTATTGTTTGCTGATGAAAACAATAACACTAAGCCAACTTATCTTTCTTTTACAGGCACCACATACGTATTTGATTCAGTTAAATTTTGCAAAGGGCGATTTTACCTAAAAACTAAAATCAAAATTCCAAACCAAGAAGAAACTGTAGGCGAATATACTCTGGCTGACTTGCGGGAAAAAATTGGACCAATCACTTTGGCAAATTTTCCTAAAATCAGAAAAATTCTTTCAACTTTCATTACATGTTTTAGATAAAAACCAAAAGGTCGTTTAGCAAAGCTAAACGACCTTTTAATTTTATAAATTGTTGCGGGGCCCGGAATCGAACCGGGGTCTGGAGGTTATGAGCCTCCCGAGGTACCGCTCCTCTACCCCGCTATGTATTTGTTGGTCAAATAAAACACAAAACTTATTGTCGTGTTTTTACATCCGAATAGTACATCATTTTTACCTAAAGCGCAAACTAAACCGCCCCTAACTCAGTAAATACTCTTCGATAGCGTTTGATAGTTTCTTCAGCCAAACGTTTGGTCAAAACAAAATCTGCACCACCATGGGCAATTTGATTGCGGATTTTATGTGCCTGCCAAGCATCATCAAGACAAGTGAGTTGACTAGGTGTAATACTCTTCAGTCTTTCCCCTAAAGACACGCCATTGTAACCGAGCTTTTTCAAAGCTTCATCAAGCACAATATCGGCTTCAATGATGGCCAACTTCCAATCGTTTGGATTATCAGAAGCAATATGTTTTTCAATATCAGCAAAGCGACTATTTTTTGGTCCACTTCTAAATCGCTCGTCGTAAATTCGCTCTCTTTGCTTCAGTTCTTCCATATGCAAGAGGTGTAACTGCTTTCTCTCAGTTGAAGCATATACATAGATAAACAGCAGAACGATAGAGAAGGTATAAGAAACAATTGTAAAGATAGTCCAAGCGTCGTTGGTAAAATTTAATAACGAATTAAAGAAAGATGACCCATCCACCCTATCACCCAAACCAGAAAACGTTGAGAACGTATTAAGACCAATCGGAGTTAATTCCGTAGTGGTAGCTTCTGTAATAAATTCATTAGATTCCATGAAACAAACACACTAAAGGCGTTCGTCGTAGATTTTCTTTCCAATAGCAAATAAACGACTATCTCCTCCGTGTGGTGCTATATATTGTACCCCAATTGGTAAAGCTACATCGTCTCTTTCAACGGTTCCCATGGGGAATGACAGAGCTGGCACACCGGTGAGATTTACCGGTACAGTAAAGATATCTTCTCGATACATAGCTAGAGGATCAGACTTTTCACCAATCTTGAAAGCTGGCGTAGGAGTGGTGGGAGTAATAATAACATCAACCTCCTTAAATACTTCATTTAACTCTTGGCGCATTTTGCTACGAGCAAGCTCGGCCTTACCGTAGAAAGCGTCGTAGTATCCGGAAGACAGTACATAAGTTCCAAGCAAAATGCGCCGCTTCACTTCCTGACCAAAACCCTCGGCTCTAGTCTTTTGGTAAACATCCAAAAGATTATCAGAATCAACTGACAAACCATAACGCATACCATCGTAGCGAGCTAGATTAGAAGACACCTCAGCTGGCATAACAATATAGTAAGCCACCAAACCTTTTTCAAAAAGTGGTAAATCAATTTCTACTATCTTATGACCCAACGCTTCCAAATTTTCAATATGTTGATTGAAAGCCTTCAGTACATCGGGGTCAATACCATCAACCAAGAGTTTTTTTGGTACACCAAAAGTATAAACATCTTTTATTTTTAGTTCTTCGTAGGTGTCAGAGGCAATAGTGGTGTTGTCGAGAGGATCAAGCCCGGCTATGATATTGTGAACCATTTCAGCATCAGCAACAGTATTAGTGAGCGGACCAGCCTGATCTAGAGATGACCCCATTGCCATCAAACCAAAACGAGAAACAGCTCCGTAGGTAGGCTTAAAGCCCACCAAGCCACAATAACTCGCCGGTTGACGAATTGAGCCACCTGTATCAGTACCTATAGCAACCGGCACCACCCCCATTGCCACCGCAGCTGCTGAACCGCCCGACGAGCCACCTGGGACCCGACTTTGATCAAGGGGATTTTTAGTAATACCAAAGTAAGAACTTTCGGTTGAGCTTCCCATCGCAAATTCGTCCATATTGGTAGCGCCAATAAAAATTGCTCCCGCTTTTTTTAGTTTAGAAATGATAGTGGCATCATAAGTGGCTCGGTAATTTTCGAGCATTTTTGAAGCTGCTGAAGTACGCTTACCTTTAATCAAAATATTATTTTTTATAGCCACTGGAATTCCGAGAAGTGGAGCTGATTTTTCACCCTCAACTTGAAACTGCTTAGTGGCCAACTCTGCTTCTTCAATCGCTTGATCATACACATCAATAAATGCATTGATGTCCTTATTCTTCATCTTGATATCTGACAAAGTTTTTTCGACTAAAGCTTTAGGAGTGAGAGTTCCGGCCAGAAATTGTTTTCGTAATTCTGTAATAGTTAACATAAAATTTCTCTTATTCGCTGTCGTTTTTTAAAATCTTTTTAACAACCAAGTAGCGATTTTGTGTCTTGGGCATCTCGGCGAGAATGTCCTTGGTGTAACTATCTGGCTCATTAGTCACAACATCTTTTCGGAAGACATTGAATCGTACTCCGACCTTTGGCGTCACATCTTCACTCTCACTACTAATAATATCTTGGATCACTCCCACATAGGAGACAATAGCCGATATTTCGCCGGCAAAATTATCGGCTTCTGCTTCAGTCAGCTCGATTCGGGCCAAATGACTGAGGTGTTTTACATCTTCTTTATTCATAGATCGCATGATAACATTTTCACTAAAATCATGCCACGAGACTTAAAAATTCTGCTTCGGTTAAAATTTTTACCCCTAAATTTTTGGCTTCCTTAGCCTTGGAGCCAGATTCACTACCAACTACGACATAATCAGTTTTTTTGGAAACCGAACTAGCCACAACTCCGCCAAATTTTCTAACCAACGCCTGAGCATCAGGACGAGTCAGACTTTCTAAAGTTCCGGTAAAAACAAAAGACTGACCATGCAATAAATCTTTGTTTACACCAGCGTCATTAGTGACAGTTAAATAAGGTAGAAGTTTTTTTAGCAAAGCCTGCTCCTTGTGATCAGTTTGCCATTCCAATATTTTATCTGCCACCACTTCACCAATTCCATCTATGGCAATTAATTGCTCTCTGGAAGCATTTTGCAATAAATCTATAGAAGCAAAATTCTTAGCCAATAAATGTGCGGTCTCCTCCCCCACATGCTCGATCGATAAACCCACCAAAAGTCGAGCCAAAGTGACCGCTCTAGCCATTTGGATTGCATTCACAGCATTGTCAGCCGCTTTCTTTTTAAATCCTGGCAAGCTTAAGAACTGCTCACTCTCAAGTTTGAAGAGATCCACGCAGTCAGTAATTAAATTATTTTCCAAGAGAGCATCAATAATTTTGGGACCGACACCGTCAAAATTTAATGCATTTTTGGAAACAAAATAATACAAACGCTGTCGATGCAGAAAATCTGAATCCATAAATACGCAACGGTAAGCCGACACACCAGGAATTCTCTCAATTGAACCGTCACCACCACAGCCAGCCACTGACTTTGGAAAAACATAAGCCTGAGTTTTATTGGGGCGCAATTCTTTCAAAACCATTACCACTTCCGGTATCACATCTCCAGCCTTGCGAATAATTACTGTGTCTCCAATCCTAATATCTAAACGTTTAATCTGATCTTCGTTGTGAAGTGTGGCTCGAGTGACAGTCGATCCGTCTACCACCACCGCCTTAAGATGAGCCACTGGTGTTACTACACCAGTGCGCCCCACCTGGAGTTCAATATTTTCTACTACCGTCGTAGTCTCAACCGCCGGAAATTTATAAGCAATACCAAATCGTGGAGCCTTGGCGGTATAGCCGGCACTTTGTTGAACTGTAATCTCATTGGCTTTCACCACAATTCCGTCCACTCCATAAGGTAGTTCGTGATGTTTTTCTTTCCATTCCTGATAATAAATCTCTACCTCAGCTATATTTTTACAAAGTCGAGGAAAAGAATTGGTGGGCAACCCTAAAGATTTGAGTAGCTTTAATTCTTCCCACTGTGAAGCAGGCACGGGAAGCGAAGCTTCCCGTGCCTCAAACAAATCCACATCATAAACATACAACGATAGATCGCGCTCTCTAGCTACTTTAGGATCAAGCTGTCTTAGCGAGCCTGCGGCCGCATTGCGCGGATTAGCAAACAAATCTTCCTCAGATTTTTGTCTAGTTTCATTTAGTTTTTTAAAAGCTGATTCACTCATCCATACTTCTCCAACGCAAATTAGATCAACCGAGTGCTTTAGTTTCATTGGCAAACTTTTAATTGTCCTAGCCGTATGACTAACATCCTCACCCACACTTCCATCACCGCGAGTAAGCGCACGGAAAAAAACTCCAGCCTTGTACTCAATTACTAATTTCAAACCATCGATCTTATGCTCAGATACATACTCCACCTTTTCCGTTACAACTCCTTGCTTGCCCAAGTATCGTTTTAATCTCTCCTCCCAGGCCTCAAGCTCAGCATAATCAAAAACATTATCAAAAGACCATTGTGGCACTACATGTTTAACTTTAGCAAAAGCATTACTGACCTCGCCACCCACCCTTTCGGTTACCTGACTTTTACCACCCTCTAATTTACTCTCCAGTGCAACCAAATCTTTAACCAAAGCATCATAAGCCTGATCAGAAATCTCCGGACTATCTTCAGTGTGATATTTTTGCTGGTGATACGCCACCAAATTACGCAATTCCTTAAGGTATTGCTTTTCGTTGGCTATTTTTTTCATATTAAGATTCTAACAAAACTTCACGCTGAATGGTACCGTAAGAGCCGATATTGCTACAAGTTTTGTTGTACCCTTGGACAGAGATAACGGCACACCGTCCACCGGCATCACACTCTTTGTCGGTACCAGATGGATAACCAGGAACAATACTACTTATATTATTTAGGGTAACACCAGCACTGTCATTATCGGATACAAATAACAACATTTTTATTTTAGAACAACGCTCGGCCCCTGTATCACCCCAATCAAATTCAAAATCATATTGATAGACATGAGCTGATCCTGAGCCATGGTCGGTCACCGAGCTATCAGTACTACTTTTATTAAAACAATCGATGGTTATATCTTGACCACTTTCTAGCGCATTAGCTTCTTTAAAGCGCCAGTATTGTGCACACTCAAGTCCAGCGTTAGCAGCATGCAGAGATGTCTCAGAGTCTTTAGAGTTGGTCGACAAACTCAACTGCTTGATAGTTAAATCCAGAATCGTCAAACCAACCGAGACTACCACACCCACCACAATAATAGCCATGAGTAGTGCAAAACCAGATTGTTGTTTAATTTGTTTCATAGTTGGTATTAAACAAATAAGTATCGAGAACGACCTTTTGATCAGCTACAATCGAACCAGTACGCCATGTCACCTCAGACCGTACTTTAATTTCTCGAGTATCATCAGTGGTGGAGAAATAAATCTTCCGAGAAAAAGGTGTGGCTTCATTATCTATCCCAGCGGTTGAGGAGTCGTTATTAAATTTATTACGTACATCGGCACTGTTTATGTATAGTTTACAACTAGTAGGAGAAGGACAATCTCTACCCATAATTCCTGGACCAAATGTCTTTAATTTACGAACATCACCATCGGCCCACCATAAACCACAACCAGTGGTTTTGAAACAATTTCTAAATGGTCCTGAAGTATCATCAACAAAACTTGTCCACGGATCAGCCAGATACTCAGAGTTTGTAGTATCCAAAAACATGCGGAGCTTAAAGTCGTCTCGCGCCTTCTGAACCAACTCCAAACCTTCTTGCGCCAAGAAAAAAGCCTGAACCTGCTCACTGGCGAAACTGGTGCTCTTGGCGGTCTTGGCCGAGATCGCCATTGGACCTACGATCATAATCAGCAACAAAGATATGGCAACCAGAGTCTCGACCAAAGAAAAACCGGATTGTTGATTAAGTTTTATCATATATCAAGAGTACGTTGGGTTACAGTGGTTTGTAAGTGATAAGCTTTACTGTTTGCTGAGTCTTTTTCCTTAGCTTCCAAATAAATCGTGATGGTCGGCTGTTCGTAATTTGTACCACCTTCACTCATCTCCTGACTACCAGTAACATAAAAGCGGGCCTCGGTAATTATTATTCCAGAAGACACAATCGATTCAGCATCATCATTCCCTACTCGACGCATAATTTTTTGTTGTGGAGCGTCGTAAAAATACATAATTCGCTTAGCAGTTGCTTTGGTCACACTTTGACCGCTTTCCACAAACGAAACCCCGACAAAATCATTGGTACTGGCAGTAGCACAATCGCTATTGGTGGTAGTACTCATGCTGTCGTGCGCACTGTCTCCGTCCTCAAAGATTTTACCAAATGAACCAGCACTAGCGTTACGTGTGGCAACCGATGCACAAACATATCCATACCCAGTTCTCATTTCTCGTGTCATACTGTCCATCGCAAAAGCGAGATTAGTCATTACAGTTTGCTCAGCTTGTAACTGCTGATTGGTAGCAATAACCACAAGGAGAGCTCCTACCGCGGTAGTAATCACAATTGAAAAAACTCCAAGAGAAACGATCATCTCAATCAAACTAAAGCCACTCTGTCGATTTGTAGACATCATAATTATTGTACCGAGATTTGACCAGTTCGAGTAATCTCAACTGTGCGTACCTCACCGTTTGTATTGCCACTTGTTCCCTTGGTTCGGATATCAATCTCAACCGCCATAGCATTGGATAATTCACCCCCAGGAGCAGCCGCTTCAAAAAACTTTGCATCAAAATTTGGTCGTTCAAACAATACTGAAACATTATTAATACTGGTCTCTGATCCATTACTATGAACCCACCGCACATCACCAATGACAAACCTTGAATCAAGACTGCCTTGCCGACCAAATTCTTCACTAGTACCAAAATAAGAATTGCGATTGCTATCTCGGAAAATTTTGTAACCGGTGTTGTTGTTTTTATCAAAATGTAAGCCGTAAATATTTCTATACTGGCCCGCATCACTCATGATGCTAACCGCAAAAAGCTGAGTATCTCTAGCTTGAAAAGCTACTTCATATGCCTGACCACGAAGCAAAACCGCACTATTGAAAGCGCCATGATTTGCCATAACTGCTCCAGTAACCAAAACCAAAATACTGATACTGACCAGTAATTCTACTAGTGCAAAACCAGTAATTTTAAAACTTTTTTTATATCCACTATGGTACATAAGTAATCAAAGACACAACGTCAATTTCCAAAAACAACACTACCAAGAAACCGGAAATCAAAAATGGCGCAAACGGAACAGCACTTTTAATTGTAAGCTCTCGCGTTAAGAAACGTAAGTGTGGTTTTCCCCTCTTTTGTAGATGTTGCCAAGCTAAAAGCAAAAGTCCGATAATCGCCCCAATCCAAAATGATAATACCAACATTGAAAACACTCCGGCATATCCTACTAAAATCCCCAATGGTAAAACCAACTTCACATCACCAAAACCAATCCATCTTCCTTCCGACACTCGCCATAACAAAAATAAAAATAAAGATCCGGTTAGAGCCGCTAAAATATTAAAAGCAAAGTCAACAGCCGACACTCCTAACACCAGCCAATAAAACTCATGTAGGAAAGCCACTACCATTAAAGTAAAAACCATTTCATCAGGAATAATCATATGGTAGAGATCATAGACAAAAATCACTACCAAGACTGATATCAAAAACCAAAAGAGCAATAAGGTAAACAAGTCAATGGCTGTAAGCATGACAAAAACAAACAGCAGACCAGTGAGCCCTTCCACCAGAAAATACCTTGACGGTATAAAAGACCTACAAGTGCGACACTTGCCTCTTAAAAATAAATAAGAAAAAAGTGGCACTAATTCATAAGCCTTCAGGCCAGTACCACAAGACAAACAATGCGAGCTACCAGACAGAGACTTGCCGGTATGCAGACGATAAATATACACATTTAAAAAACTACCGATAATTATTCCAAAGATAAAAGTAAATCCTAAAACAAAAAGGGTTGGTAGATCAGTAAATATGACTGGCATGAGCTAGATTATAGCATCTACAGAAAAGATAATTGACTTAGAATCCAAAACAAGAAACTCTAAAAACACAAAAAGCACCAGTGGTGCTTTTTGTGAACAAAATATATTTAATATTTAGCTACACACATAATCAGTACTGTTTGATATAGGAACAGCTGATGTTGTAGTAGCTACACCTCTACTGTCAACACACCAGTATCCACCTCCATTTAGAGGGGAGGCTGCAGACCAAGCTGTGTCGCTATCATTACATGACGCAACTGTAGCAGATACAGCTGCTGAACTATGACTAGTAGCAGGACCATTAGCCACAACAGCATCCATTAATTGAACTGTTTTTGCGTTATCACAAACAAGAGCATACGAGTATGTTGAACTAGCATTGTAAACAATCTCAGCTTGTGAACGAATATTACCCAATGATTGCTTAATCGAAGCATCACTACCACTACTTCGAGCATCATTTAATGAAGCCAATACCACCGCGGCCAAAATACCAATAATGGCGATTACGACTAGAAGTTCGATAAGGGTAAAACCTTTCTTCAACATCGTTAACATTTTTCTATTCATAAATTTAGAATAAGGGTTTATTAAATATTAATATCTGCACTAAAGACCATTCAGATATCAGCTGTGTATCTGAATGATAAATGTATAGATTTGTCTACGTTGTACATAGACTCATTAATTATACTAGCGGTCAGGAAAAGCAGGGCTGTTTGGTGTGTGGATAGTAAAAAACTAAAGAGGGCAAAAAGGCGCGTCGTAGACGCGCCTTTTTGCCCTCTTTAGTTTTACCTCTAGAACGCATTGGTCAAATTGTAAATTGGCATCAAGACTGAAACCAAAAGTACACCTACACCAAGACCTAGGAAAACAATCATGATTGGTTCAATCAAGCCAATCAAAGTATCGACAGCATTATTTACCTCACGACGATAAAAGTTGGCCAAAGTACCCAAAATCTCCGCCAAACTTCCTGTCTCCTCACCCACCTTAGTCATTTGAGTCAAGACTCCTGGAATCTCTGGATACTCAGCAATCGCATCACCAAAAGATCGACCACTTTTTACTTCAAACAGTGCTTCTTGAATAATTTCCTTGTAGACCATATTGTCTACCACATCAGCTGTTACTTCAAGTGCCTGCACCATCGACACACCGCGTTCTAGCATAGTAGAAAGGTTGTCGCAGATTCTAGTTAGAAGTAACTTTTTTTGTAAGTCGCCGAGATAAGGTATGGACAAAACAAATTCATCAAAGGTACGTTTTCCTGTATCAGTCTTAAGAAAGCGCCAGAAAAGTACTCCGCCTACCGACAAGAGAAGAATAATAACGCCAATATAGTTGACCATAAAATCTGATACCCCAATCACAATTTTGGTATAGATCGGTAATTCCTGACCAGAGTCAATCAGAATTTGTGCAATAGCCGGAATCACCATAGTCAACATTAGACTCATTACTCCAATGAAAATTGTAATAACGAAAGCTGGATAAACCAAAGCATTGCGGGCTTTTGAGACAGTTTCATAAGAACGATCTAAATAATCAGCTAGGTAAGAGAAAGATTTTTCTAGAGAACCAGACTCTTCGCCAGAACGCACTAGATTTATATAAAATGAAGAGAAGATATCAGGATGACTAGCCAAAGCGCGTGAGATAGAACTTCCACCCTGTAAATCTTCCACAATCTTGTCCATCGCAGTTTTAAGCTGTGGGTTTTCAATTTCGGCTGAAAGTAAACGGAAGATACGAAGGGGTGAAACATGGGCCTGAAACAAAGTAGCAATTTGTCGTGACAAAATCACAATTTCCTTATTGGAAACTGAATTAAAAAAATGAAAATCTACATTAACCAGATCCTTTAAACTACGTTCAGTTTGTACCGGATCAATCGATACTACCGTATAGCCACGCTTTTGAATGGCTGTAATAGCTGCATCAATAGTAACTGCCTCCACCGTACCGTCACGTTGGATGTTTGTGTTGTCGACAGCTACATAATTGAAAAGCATATTTTAAAATTTAAATTAATCTCTCTAAGCCCTTAGGATTGGTAGAAAAGGTAAAGGCGTTCTCGACTGTAATGTCACCATTTTGTACCAATTTTACCAAAGAGCGATTCATGTCTATCATTCCCTGCTCGAGACCAGTCTCAATAACAGATGGAATTTCGTGAATACGATTTTCGCGAATAAGATTGGCCACAGCGGTAGTGTTTATTAACAGCTCAAAAGCTGGTACTAAACCACCAGCAATGTGCGGGATCAAACGTTGTGAAAAAATTGCAATAAGTGAACTCGATAACTGAACACGTATCTGGTCTTGCTGATCACCGGGAAAAGTGTCTATGATACGGTTAATGGTTTGAGCAGCGTTGTTTGTGTGGAGAGTAGAGTAAACTAAATGTCCGGTTTCGGCAGCGGTTACCGCAGTGGCGATAGTTTCGGCATTACGCATCTCACCCACCAAGATTACATCTACATCCTGACGAAAAGCAGAATTGAGAGCAGTTTCAAAACTATCAGTATCGATACCAACTTCTCTTTGATCAATTAGTGATTTATCATCTTGATATACGTATTCAATCGGATCTTCGATGGTAACAATATGCTCAGCGCGAGTTTTGTTGATACGGTCTACCATAGCTGCCAAAGTAGTCGACTTACCTTGACCGACCGGCCCTACACAAAGAAAGAATCCCTGAGTACGCTGGGTAAAACTATCGAGAATTGGCGGTAAATTTAAATCTTCAAAAGTTCTAATGACATTCGGGATAGATCTAAGAGCAATGGCTTTCTTACCTCTTTGTATAAAGGCATTACCACGAAAACGAACAGACTGAGCGTTTTCGTAAGAAAAATCTACCTCCTCTCGCTTAATCAAACGATCGTACTGATCGGGACGCATCAAAACTTGAGCAAAAGCTTCAACATCAGCGTTGGTTAGAATTGGTTTTTTTACTAAAGGAATGAGCGTGCTCGACACTCTAATCAAAGGATGAGAACCGACGGAAAAATGTAAGTCTGAAGCTTTTTCTGCCAGAAGTAAATCGATGAGTAATTGTAGTTCTTTTTTATAATCGACCGCCATATTAAAAAATTATTTTTGCTTACTAACAATATCTTCTACCTGCTTTACCACTTCACTCGGAATAGTATTAGCCTTAATAATGTAACCGACGGCTCCAGCTTCGGTAGCTTCACGAATATCAGCGTCTTGTCCCTGATTGGTTAGAAAAATACTGTATTTTATTTGACCAGGAAATTGTTGATTAATAATTGTCAGCAATTCGACTCCGTTGGTTCCGGGCATGATCATGTCAAATAATGCCACATCATACTTATTTCCTTTTCCCAACAAAGATAGCGTGGTTGACCCGCCGTCAGAGGTTTCTAAATCATGACCGCATGCAAGAAATTTGGTGGCATACATGTCACGCAAAAAAACATCATCATCGATCAGCAATATCTTCATTAACATCCATTATATCCGCTTCAGGGTCACCGAGAAGTTGGTTATCGACAGGTCCGGCCATCTCATCAATATCTATGTCTAAACCGACTTTAGTGCCAAAGGCATTCATTTCTTCTTGTGGAATAGTGTGTTCAAGAGCTTTGATAATTGCATCTTCTTTCATGGTCATAAAACCGTATCGTCTCGCTACTTGGAAAATCTGATCCTCAGAACCATTACGGAGAATTAATTCTTGTATTTCGTCATTTACTTCAAAAGCTTCCATCACCGCCACTCGTCCCTTTAGACCAGTAGTACAGCCTGGGGCCGGCTCTGGCAAAACCATTGTCTCTTGTTTAGGAATTCGTTCTTGGTATTTCTTTGGCAGAGTTTTAAATGTCTCCTCCATCATATACTTGGTACTAGAACTTATTGTTTCAATCTTTCCAGTACCAGGACAAACCCTTCTCGCTAGTCGCTGAGCAATAGCAAGTTTAAGTGTTGGAGCAATCAAATAAGGATCTACACCCATATCAATCAGTCTAGGAATTACACCAATAGCGCTGTTGGTGTGGATGGTAGAGAGAACCAAGTGACCAGTTAGAGCTGCCTGAATAGCCAATTGAGCTGTTTCCTTATCACGAATTTCTCCCACCATAATAATGTCGGGGTCTTGACGCAAGGCGGATCGGAGCCCATTGGCAAAAGTATAACCAATTTCTGGTCGCACTTGCGACTGACTTACACCACTGATGTTGTATTCCACCGGATCTTCGAGCGAGAGCACATTTTTGGTTAAGCGATCAACTTCCGACAACATCGCATAAAGAGTCGTGGACTTACCAGATCCGGTTGGACCTGAAATCAAAATAATTCCGTAAGGTTCTTGGATGGCTCGACGAATCGTCTTTAATAGATGAGGAGAAACTCCAACCTCCTCGAGCGATCGCACACCCTTCTCATTATCAAGAATACGCATCACCACCTTTTCGCCATGACTAGTCGGTAGCAAAGAAACGCGAAAATCAATCTTGCGACCATCAAAAGTGGCTGAAAAACGGCCATCTTGTGGCTTTCGTCTTTCATCCAAACGCATCGAAGACAAGATCTTGATTCTAGCCACTACCGCCATATGAACGTTTCTCGGCAACTCCAAAGAAGTCGTAAGGATACCGTCAACTCTAAAGCGTACCACTACCTTGCCGTCGGTTGGCTCGACATGAATATCAGAAGCCGCGCCATCCACTGCATATCGTAAAATAGTGGCCACAATTTTGGTCACCGGAGCATCCTCTTCAATATGCTCCATGGTCTTTTTATCAGCTTCGGAAGCCTCCTCTACTTCCGCTGCAATTTCGGCATTCAACTCCCCTTCCAGTGACTCAAGAGCATCAGTTACTTCCCCTTTAAGATTTGCATAAAAACCATGTGCCCGCTTGATATCTTCATCAAGCATGAACATTAGTTTGTAGGTGATGTTGTATTTAGTACTTACAAAGTTTAGCACTTCACGAATCTGAAGACTATCTGGATCATTAGCACCAACCACCAAAATATCACTCTCCATCTTGAGAGGAACAATTCGGTAGTGCATGGCCGACTCCTCTGGTATATAGGAAAGGATTTCTTCGCTAATATTAAAACCTTCGGGAATAACAAAAAACGGCACTTGATAATAATCCGCAAAAAGTTTTCTAACTGTATCCTTAGAAATACCCTTTTCAATCAAGATTGATTCGTAAGGGCGTTTAGTTTCCTCAGCAACTTGCTCAATTTGACGAACAAATGATTCGGTTACTTCACCGGTTTCTAATAATCTTTCTAGCGGATTCATAGCTTAGATTTAGGAATCAACTTCACCATCAAGATTGGAGCTGCTAGGTTGTGCGAAAGGATTGTTACGGCTGGTTGCCTGACTACTTACTGGTAAAGTAAAATTTTGGTAAGAGGTAAATAGCGGGTTTTCAAATATAGCCGTATCAATCTTAACCTTATCTAAAGCTAGGCGATACTCAATAAACAATTGAGTACTGGCATAAAGCTCTGGTGAGACCATAGGGTTATCACCCAATGCCACCGCCCCTTCGTCCTTAGCAAAGATTACATAGTAAGCCACGAAGCCTAAAGTGATAAGAACCAATATTACTAAGACATTTTTAAATGAAGAACTCATACAATATAACTATAGATGCGAATAAGTTACAATTTCCATATTGGCTGTAAGTTTATTTAGGAGTGAAGGAGCAACTTCAAGAATATGAACTTCCAAAGGATAATTACTTTGTTCTAACAAACCTAAAAACTTTTTAATATCTTCATAAGAACCATTGATATTAACTGAAAAGCGGTGTGGTATAGGCAATGCCTCTTTTATCACCTCCTCTTCTTCACCAATATCAACCTTTTTATTTTCTATATAATTCACACTAGTCAAATCTACTTGTGCTGCCGAAGCTAAGTTGTAGATATCTCGAGAAACTGAGATATTATCAATCTTATTTGGCATATATACCAAAAGATCTCTTTGATCGGTTGCAGAAATACTGTTCACCTTTTCAATTAGCTGATTAAGCTGATTGGTTACTTCAGTAACTTTTTGACGTTCATTTTTATACTGATCAATTGCATCTTGGGTTTCACCAATCCTGAGAAAAGCCGGTTGAATATAGAGAAAAACAATCGCTATTGCTAAGCCGGCCATCACCACTTGAAAGAAGAGAGAATTTACATTCATATATTTTCTTGATTAGACTCTTCTTCATCTGATAAAGTACTGTTCTCTTCTTCAGTATTTACCGCTTCAGAGGTTGTTGCCTCATCTGGCACAATTTCTTCGCTAACGATAGGAACACCACCCCCTTTATGTGGCACATCACTGGTATTAATAGCTAAATTAGCTTTAAATTGTAAGACTTTGTCTTGTTCAATTGTACTACCATCTGGTCTAACAGGAGTAACGAGTTTTAAATCGGCCATTTTGGTTACAGTCAGATTATCATCTCTCTCCAAGACACCTCTTTGAAACATAACTGAATCGAAAGTATCAGTTTCCATGTTTGATTCTAATGAAAATTGCGTATCGTCAGTTCTCACTAATTTTAGACTCTTAATTTGAACTGATTGCAAAGTCGCTACTTCCATAGCTTCAAAAATTGAAACGACAGATGCGGTATGGGCTAGACGACCACTTACTTGTTTCATCCGATTATCTAGACCAATAACTCGCTTCATCTCCTCTTCACTAAAAGATGAGATTTCATTATTAAAAGAAATAACCTCACTTTCTAATTTTTCTTTTAGATTCTTTTCATAAACAAAAACTCCCAGAGTTGCGAGTAAAGTCGCAAAAAATAAAATCTGAATTAATAGTGTACCGAGAAAAACTCGCTCTGTGTGATTTTGGCGATTTGGTCGACTAGTATTGCGCTTTGGAATGAACGATGCGTTTAAGGGTTCTGGCATAACAAGATTATACCGATTTTCAAACTTAGTAGCGAACCTAAAGCTGTGGATGAAAATTATTCAAACATGCGAAGCGCTGCTCCGAGAGCAACATGAAAAGCAGGATTCAATTCAAAAATTATATCTTGCATGAAAGCTGGATAAGATACTTTACTAAAAGCATTTACCACTACGACTTCCTTCCGTAAAATATCTTGAACTAAAATTTTTGTGGTTGGAAAAATAGAACCACCGCCAGTGATGTATACTTTGTCTAACTTAATTGAGGCGCTGTCTTCGTATTCTTTAATTACCTGTCTAAATTCCTGCCAAGTACGATCGTAAGAACTATCATGGAAGCGGGCCACCTCACGAAAATCAGCATCGTCTTTCTTGATTAAACGCTTTTTGATTTCAGCCTCTTCAAAAGAGAGCTCGAGGGCACTGGCGATACGCTTGGTAGCAATCGCTCCACCAGCTCGCACTCGATGCATACGCCGCAACAACCCTTTGTGAGCAATATAAAGCTTAGTCGAAACAGCACCAATATCAATTACGGCCATGTTTTCTTCTTTCTCGTCATACACTCCTCGGATCGCACTGAAACATTCGATTTCAGTTGGTGGTTCTTTTAAATTAGCGAACTGCATCAAAGTCTTAAAACGATTGAGGGCTTGATTTTGAATCGCGGCTACTAAAACATTGCGATGTTTCTGGTTTGTATTGTTTTCAGATTCAATCTCAGCCCAATCAAGTGTAACTTCACTAATCGGTACTGGGATATATTTTCTCGCCTCCACTCTAACCCTTGAAGAAATATCTTCTTTTATATCCGCTTCAAAATCAATCATCGTCACAAAACTAGACGATAGAGGCATAGCAAATACCGCCTTATTAGCTTTTACTGCCGATTCTCTAACCACATCAACGAGAGCTTGCTGTTCTTGTTTAGCATCCAAAACAACCGACTGGCCTATATCTTGATTTGCGTAAGGACCCAACTGCAACTCACCATAAGTAGTGAGACTAAGTGCTCCACCATTTTCCTGCACCTCCACCACCTTTATGGAAGAAGAACCAATGTCGATACCCACCACGCGATTAGCCCTGTCGTTTTTAAATGTCCCGCTAAAAAATTTTCCAAACATAGTCTATATATCAGATCATTCTAACATGTTTATGTTATATACTAACAGGCATGCTGGATATCTTGCGTAAGATTTTTGACACTTTATTACCACCTCACCCGACCATTCTTAATTTAAGATCAGAAACACCACAAAAGTTTTTACGCTTTTATTTACCAAAAACTTTTTTGCATTATGTTGTCCTAAGTGACTATAAGGAAGAAGTAATGAGAACGGCTATCAAAGCCAATAAATTTCATAATGACCAACACGCTTCCAAACTTCTTTCTATACTCATAGCAAAATGGCTAGGAGAGCAACCAATTAAGCCGACCATTCTTATTCCGATTCCACTGTCGTCTACTCGAGAAAAAGATCGTGGTTACAATCAAGTGACTAGGGTATTGGAAAAAGTTGTGAACGGAAAAAATATTTTATTAAAAAATTTATTAATCCGAATCAAAGACACGAGACCACAAACTAAAATGAATCGAGATGAACGCTTAGGCAATATGAATGATGTATTCGTCTTTCAAGGAACAGATATAAATCTTCAATCCTATCGCCTAGTTTTGATTGATGACGTAGTCACAACCGGAGCCACTATGTCTTCAGCCTACAAAGTCTTAAAGGGAAATCTACCAGAAGATACGGAAATTGTGTGTTTGGCGTTGACTCATTAAATATGTTATCTTATTGCCACTGCGATTATTTTCAAATAATAAAAAGTTGCAGAAAATTGAATATTATGGAGACGTGGCTGAGTGGTCGAAAGCGCTTCACTGCTAACGAAGTAGGGTGTTAAAACCCTCCAGGGTTCGAATCCCTGCGTCTCCGCCAAAGAGTTGAGCAATATAAATAAGGAGGATTGGGTGAGTGGTTTAAACCAACAGTTTACTAAACTGTCGACCTTTAAACGGGTCCGTGAGTTCGAATCTCACATCCTCCGCACCCCAAAAAAATAGAAAAACCTGCCATTTCTGACAGGTTTTTTATTTTTACACTTTTACTATTTTTTTCGATTCATGTCTTTCAAACTATCCAAAGTATAGATTTTTTGTGTCCATAGACATCCTTGGATAAATCCAAGCCAGCGATATACCTTATCAAGCCTACCTTCATTGATAAAAACCTCCATTTTATCGAGCATGGCATGACAATGTTCCAGTCCACATGACGGATAATCGAGAAATTTATCATGCGGAAAATCAAACTTAGCAATTCCTTTCCTTTCAAAAAAACTCCGTAAATTAGCAATAGCTTCAAGTAGCTGTATTTCATTCATCAAAGAACTCCTTTTTAAATAAAACCTGAACAGACTACCCTATACCAAATAAAAAGTCTATAATCAAAATCTATAGAATATTACTAGGGAATCTTTATGATAAATATGGATAAAATAACCATAAACACCTACAACCAAATGTCTGAGAAATACGATATGGAAACCACTGACTTTTGGCAAAAATTTCCTCGGTCGTTTTTAGATAAATTTATTGAAACTGTCGGTATTAACGGCAGGGTTTTAGATATTGGTAGCGGTCCGGGAAGAGATGGTTTACTACTCAAAGAAGCTGGCCTAACAGTAACTTGTCTTGATGCTTCAGAAGCGATGGTGAAATTATCGTCAGAAAAAGGGTTAGATTCTGTATTGGGTGATTTCATGAACCTACCCTTCGCCAATCAATCTTTCTCTGGTGCTTGGGTATACACTTCGTTATTGCATGTACCAAAAAAAGATATCGATATCGCTCTAAATGAAATTAAAAGGATTTTAGGACCCAATGGTGTATTGGGCTTAGGTATGATTGAAGGCGACAATGAAACATATCGAGAAAGTTCCGGTGTCAGTCTTCCCCGTTGGTTTAGTTTTTATAACCAAGAAGAAATTGAAAAAATACTGTTGGCGCACGATTTTGAAATTATACACTTTGAAATCTTTAAACCGGGTTCCAGAAATTATCTAAATTTTATTGCTAAAAGCAAATAAAAAGAGCGGTAACAACTTACGTTACCGCTCATGGCAAAAACTTCAATTTGATAATTGTTTAAATAAAAATTTAGTATTAGGAATGGTCAATTTTAGCAGCGACAATAAAATCGTTATTAGACACACCATCAATAGCGTGAGTACGTAAATGAATTTCCACTTCTTTGAAATTTACCAAATGGATATCAGGATGATGACCTTCAGCTTCGGCAATGTCACCAACTTTATTTACAAAAGCTAGAGCTTCCTTAAAATCCTTAAACACATATTTCTTGGCGATAGTTTTTTGATCTGCCAACACCCGCCAGCCTGGTACCTGCAAAAGTAACACTTCAACTTCTCGTGATGAAAATGGTGCCACTCCCCCTTCACAAGCTACACATTTTTGTTCGGTTAGTTTCATATTTAAAAATTAATTACTTGACTGCACTCGCAACCGCCTTCACAAGACCTTCGGTCATCACTGAGGGAATAATATTTTCAGCCGTTGGTTTCTTGACTAAAGCGGCGATTTTTTTAGCCGCAACAATTTTCATTTCATCAGTGATATTTTTTACTTTCTTATCTAATGCCCCTCTAAATAAGCCAGGGAAAGCCAGGGCGTTATTAACCTGATTTGGATAGTCGGACCTACCAGTTGCCACCACCATCGCCCCCGCTTGAAGCGCATCATTAGGCATAATCTCTGGTATAGGATTAGCCATCGCAAAAACGATAGCCTTTTCGGCCATGGCTTCTATATGGGCTTTGGCGATCGTACCTGGCCCCGACACACCAATAATCACATCTGCTCCTACCACAGCACTCATAACATCACCTTGTATTCGCTCTGGATTTGTCACTTCAGATAAATGGCGTTTGTAGCCCTCAAGTCCACTCCGACCTCTATAAATCACCCCTTTGGTATCAGTTATAATTACATTATTTATACCCGCTAATTTCAAAAGCAAGGCTATCGCTCTTCCAGCCGCTCCCGCACCTACAATTACCACCTTTAGGTTCTCCAGCTTTTTACCTACCACTTTAGAAGCATTGATTAGTCCTGCTAAAACCACGATCGCTGTACCATGCTGATCATCGTGAATCACGGGAATATCTAATTCTTTCTTTAAACGTTCCTCAATAATAAAACACTTCGGAGCTGAGATATCCTCGAGATTAATACCACCAAAAGTTGGTGCAATAGCTTTTACTACTTTAATAATTTCTTCTGTATCTTGTGTATTGAGTACAATCGGAAAAGCATCCACACCCGCCATTTCTTTAAAGATCGCACACTTACCTTCCATTACTGGCAAAGCCGCGATAGCTCCAATATTACCTAATCCTAAAACTGCTGAACCATCCGAAATTACCGCTACGGTATTATTTTTTATCGTGTATAGACGAGCGTCTTTTGGATGCTTAGCTAAATGCATTGATACTGCTCCAACTCCAGGAGTATAGAGAGTGCTCCAATCATCTTTGGTTTTTAGACTACCTTTACTCACCACACCCAACTTCCCTTTAAGTTTTTTATGAACAGCTAAAGCCAGCTGATTGTAGTCTTTTTTCTTGATCGTGGTTTTCTTTGGTGTTGGCATACTAAAAAATTAATGTGATGAATAGTATAACACTAATTGCTTAGCTAAATAAAAAACCAAAAAATAAAGCCGCATTTTTAATAAATTAAAAATGCGGCTATTTTTGGCCTTGGTGGCCTAAGCCCCCACCGGAACAAATAAAGACTCATTGCCATTATCTTTCCGCTGTTTACGAACAGCGAAAGCAATGAATCCAAGTCCGATCAGCAACATGGCATAGGTCTCAGGTTCGGGAACGGGTGAAATAGCGGGCATACTCACCTCGGCCACCCACATACCAGCTGATGAGTTTCCTTGATCAAACTGAAAGATACTCAAAAATGAGTTGTCACCCAATCCAATGAGCGACCACATTGGATCAGCAATCATGGGATCGCTTGGACCTCCACGACTTAGAGACCACGATGTCTCTACCACATTCGGGTCAGAGACTTTATAGTCTGTGACCCACATATAGTACGCCCCTTGAAGTGGCGACAGAGTCAATGCTGTGTCGTCATTAGAAAATATCCTCCCAGGAACATGTACATCATTAGTGATACCAACAACCCCTTCTGCCAACGGTATGGTGTTGACTAAGGTATTAAATGATACTTGCGTTGGCTCAGAAAACACCAAGATGCATAACTACTAGTGCGGTCAATATTGACCCCACTTGCTGTCTGCCCTTCAGACAGTATTCCAAAGGTGTTGCTTCTGTCGAAAATGGTTTCTGTACCCCCTATAAATTCATATTGTGGTAAAGCATGAGCTACACCAACAAACATCAGACTTGTTATTAAAGCTAAAAAGAGCTTTTTCATTTACAACCTCCAAAAAATTTAGAAAAAAAAATTTAGAAAATTGGTCGCAAAAACCAGACCGTAGAAAACTATATCATAGATATTAAATAAATGCAAGCACTAAAACCAAACTTCCCTCGCCCTTCATTTACATAAATCTGTTACCATAGTAGGAATGAATCTTAACGACCCGCTAACTACTTATTTTCGCTTAAGTACCGAGCAACAAAAAGCTTTAAAAAAACTTGGGCTTGTTACCATAGAAAATCTCTTGTTTCACTTACCAGTTCGCTACGAAAATATCAGCGATGTACAGTCCGTCAGTAGCCTGATCAAGGGACAGGAAGCGGTGGTCTACGGACAGCTCACTGGACTAAAAACCCGCAAGGCTTGGAAAAGCAAGGTACCGATTGGAGAAGCTTATGTCGAGGACGGATCAGCCAAGATTAAAGTTATGTGGTTCAATCAACCATACATAGCCAAAATGTATCAAGAAGGAGCTTATGTAAAACTGGCCGGAAAAGTAGCTGGTAATGACAGTAAACTTTACCTTTCCAATCCTGAAGTCGAGCTCTTAAACAACCTTCCTATCGACCGACATGACTCAATCTTCAAAGGCAGTGAAGTAGAGGAAGACACTCTCTACCCCATTTACCGCGAAACCAAAGGCATAACTAGCAAATGGTTTTATCATGCGGTTATGAAGTGTTTTGAGAAAGGAGTTTTAGATAAAATAGAAGATCCATTACCCTTAGAAATCATCAAACCCTACAACTTACCTGAAATAAAGACGGCCTTGGTTTGGATTCATACTCCCAAGAAAATCTCTCACGCTGAGAGTGCGCGCAAGCGTTTTGCTTTTCAAGAAGTTTTTTATATTCAAGTTCAAAAAGCCCGAGAACGCGCCGAAGCCAATGCTGCCACCACCTACAAAATCAAAGTAGAAAAAGAACACTTAGAAGAATTCACTAGTCGCTTTCCTTTTGCTTTGACTGAAGCACAAACTAAAGCCATTGAGGCTATTAGTAAAAATTTTGTTGGTAAGCACGCCATGTCACGACTACTGGAAGGTGATGTTGGTAGTGGAAAGACCGCAGTTGCGGCCACCACCGCTTTTGCTGTTGCTACTTCACGCCCTCCTGAAGGCTTAGACAAAAAACTTGAATACGGCAATCTTCAAGTGGCTTACATGGCGCCTACTGAGATTTTAGCCAAACAACACTTCTTAAGTTTCATTGAATATTTCAAACACCTACCGATTCAAATCGGACTTCTTACCAGTAGTGGTTGTCAAAAATTTCCTTCAAAATCCGACCCTAATAAACCCACTCCCATCTCAAAAGCTCAGTTATTAAAATGGGTTAAAAATGGCGAAATACCTATTCTTATTGGTACTCATTCCTTGATTTATAAAAGTGTAGAATTTAAACATCTGGCCTATGTCATTATTGATGAACAACATCGCTTTGGTACCAATCAAAGAAAGCTCCTAGCCAAGAAAGACAACTATCTTCCCCATCTTTTATCTATGACTGCCACTCCAATTCCTCGCACTCTCGCACTTACTATCTATGGCGATTTAGATATTACACTCTTAGACCAGATGCCCAGCGGGCGAAAACCGGTTATTACTAAAGTTGTCGGCCCAGGACAAAGTGGCGAAATGTACGAACATGTAAAATCAGAATTGAGAAATGGCCGACAAGCTTATGTGATCTGTCCACGCATTGAAGAACCAGACCCCGACAAAGCCAATGCTATCGCCATGAAAAATGTCACCAGTGAAGCTGAGCGTCTTGGTAAAAATGAATTTGCTGGTTACAAAATTGATATCCTACACAGCAAAATGACTCCAGCAGAAAAAGATAAAATTATGAAGAATTTTTCTGAGCACAAAACCGATATTTTGGTTGCCACTTCAGTCGTAGAAGTTGGTGTCAATGTACCAAACGCTACCAATATAATTATTGAGGGAGCAGAAAGATTTGGTTTAGCACAATTACACCAACTCCGTGGACGCGTAATTCGTGGCAATCATCAAGCTTATTGCTTTGCGGTTACTGATAGCAAAAGTGACAAAACCAAGCAAAGATTAAAGGCTCTCACTACTGCTAAAAATGGTTTTGAATTATCTGAGTACGATTTGCAGTTTCGTGGTTCTGGTGAACTCTATGGCCAAAAACAATCAGGTTTGTCAGACCTCGGTATGGAGGCAATCAAGAATTTGAAATTAGTAGAAGCCGCCAGAAATGAGGCACAAAAATTGGTAGCTAATGACACCACCCTAAAATCACACCCACTAATTACTAAACAATTAGAAAGACTAGAAAAATCACTGCATCTGGAATAAAAACAAGACACCGCATTATGCGGTGTCTTGTTTTTCAAACGAAAATTATACTACTACCTAGTTACAGTAATGGTAAAGGCCGGCAATGAAACAGGGGTTGATTTACCGTCTGTTACAGAAATACGGATATTACTGTAAGTTGCTAGACCTGTTGGAGTACCTCTCAATCGACCTGTACCAGTATCGAAAGTTGCCCAAGCTGGTTTATTTTGAATAGAAAAAGTCAAAACGTCACCATTAGAATCAGTAGCTCTTGGTGTAAAGCTGTAAAGTGTATTTCTAACAACTCTTGTAGATGATGTTCCAGAGATAGTTGGAGGAACATTTACTGAAGTACCTCCACCAACAGTGATTGATTTTATTAGATCATTATTTTGTTCATTAGATTCTGCAAAGCGGTTTACATCATCGACCCAAGCTCGGATGTTGTGAGTACCATTTGGGATAGTGTATGGGCCAGCCCCATCTCCAGTAAGGCTAGTACCGATAGTGACTGAAGCGCCAGGAGCTAGTGGCAGGATTGATTTACCCCAAGTTCTTTGTACTCCATTGACGAGGTAGCCGACACCAATAACAGTGTCAGCTGGGGTCGCTGCAGTACCTTGGTTTTTTACCACGACAGTGAAGGTGTGGGTGGTTTGGTTGTAGTTTAAGGCAGTGACAATGACATCAGGTAATGAGGTGCTTGGTGGTGTACCTAAAGGACTAAGTAAAGCATCATTTACCAAACCGTCTACTCCGGTGTCAAAGTTAACTTTCCACCACTGATTGTTAGTCATAGCAGTACCATTGAGATTGTGACGATAAGAATCAAGAAGGATAGTACCTGGTCGACTTAGTGCTTGAGTACCAAGAACCGCTAAAGTTGAAGTAGATCTTACATTTACACCACTGTCATTAGTTTGTACTCTTTGATTTTTAGCAAATCTTTGCGGTGCGGTTGGATTAAATACTGGATTAGCCTTAATCACTGGAATAGCATCTTCCCAACGATACTCTCCTGCTGGCATACCTTCAGTTAACCATGTTTTATAATTCCAAAACATATATTGTGCATGGAAGTTGTCGCGACCATACTGGAACATTTCTAGAGGTGTCCAATACAGGGTTTGATACATTGATCGAGTAGCAGTCGCATGAATCTCTCGATAACTAGCATTTTGCATTGAACCGAAGAGTTTTATACCAAGTCCGTGGAATTTATCAAATAGAGGTTCTACTCTAGTTACAATCGAATTGTCCTCAGGCAGTATATCTGGACTTCCAATGGTGACATTTGGATAATCAACCATAATTTCACCTATATCACCCAAGAAAGCTTGCGTCTTTTTATTATCAAGATACACCCCCTTTGAATAACCTGGTTGCAGGTAATTCATGTACCAAAATATCCTTGAATTTGGAAAAGCAACGGAACTAGTCTTTAATAAATCAATTATATAGTCACGATAAAGCACAGGGTCGTATGGTGGTGTAGTAACTGTGCCAGCTGGTAGATTGGTTGCAGTTTCATTAAAACCAATACCTTCTAAAGCTGGATGTGCATCGAAAGTTTCACCGAGCTTGTTAACTAGGGCTTTGGTTCTTTCGTGTACAAAAGCATTCCATCTAGTGGCATTGTAACTGTTTGTAACATTTTTATAGGAATAATCTGGATTAGACTTAAGATAATCTGGTAGAGGTGACTCTAAACCTTGAAAGGCCTTGTCTTCAATCAAGATTATAAATTTGAGTCCAAATTTATGTGCTAAATCAATATGTTTTTTCACTCTATTTAATGGTGAATAATCATTTTTAGCCTTCTCTAAATCATACCAATTATAGCGTACCATAATCCCCTTCACGCCGGAATCTTTTATAGAACGCATGAATGCATCACCATCAGTTGCAATGTTTGGGTTATCATCTAATAGCTTTGCATTATAAGCTGCTACTAATACATAGTGTCCAGGATTATATTTATAACCATTGCTATCAATAGTAGCAGGAACAGGGTTTTGACTAGAGTTGCAAGTAACAATATTCACGCTACTTACAGGAAGTAGACAATTACTGTCAGCAGTTTGCGCTTCTGCAAGATTTGTAAAATTCGTACCGGTAAAACCAACGACCAAAACTAAGAGGCCGAGGGTGAGTTTTTTTATCATATCAATTATTAAATTTCTTGGGTTTTTAAAGACTGGGTACATCTGACGGTATTATATCGGTAAAAAACACAAAACGACTGGTAAAACAGTCGTTTATGTTGATAAGGTTTAGCCTAATTTGGAATAAGAAAAGCGACTCAAAAAATTTGAGTCGCTTAGTGGCCTGATAAGGTACAACAGGCAGGGGACGCGGATCACCTCCTTTCCTGGTTGAAACTGTTTACATTTAATCTTATTTTAAAAAAATTGCAAGACCTATTGTATATTGAGTTAGTCGCAAAATCGCGGTATAGTTTGAACACTCTAAATAAAGAGTGTTCCGCCAATAGCTCAGTTGGTAGAGCGCAGAGCTTATACCTCTGTGGTCCTTGGTTCGAGTCCAAGTTGGCGGACAAAATGCTACAATGTGAGCAATGTCTTTTTTAAAATTTAACTTCACCAATGTTTTAATTACCATATTATTACTAAGTGCTAGTATTTTTGTTTTTAAATATCTAAACCCTCCACCTCCAGATCTTATCACTGCCACTGTCGAAAAAGGTGACGTTACTGATCTGGTTTCAGTTTCTGGTTTTATTGAAGCCAAGCAAGTGGCTGACTTAGCTTTTCCAAGCACAGGGATAGTAACTGATGTTTTTATTGAAGAAGGATCGACAGTAAAAGCTGGTGAAGTACTAGCTACTCTAGCCAATACCGAATTGGTAGCCGAAAGAAATGAAGCCATGGCGGCGCTCGCTATCGCTCGCGCCGCCTACCGCGAAACCACCGCTGGCCCCAGAAGCGAAACCATCGCCGTAGCTGATACCAATATAAAAAACGCCGAAGCCAATTTAGCTAGAGTAATCATCGAAGAAAATCGTAAAGTAGAAAACGCCCGTACAGCACTTTTCTCCACCAACCTTACTTCCCTAGCTCTAGATCCAAACGAAGAAAGTACACCACCCACAGTGACTGGAAATTATATTTGCGATAAGGAAGGGGTTTATAATTTACACGTTTATCGCTCCAGTAGCGAGTCAGGATATTCATACACCTATACTGGATTAGAAAAAGGCACCGGATTAGTAAGTGTCGATCAACCCACTCCTATCGGCAACTGTGGCTTATATTTAAAATTTACTACCGGAGATCTATACAGTGATTCAGATTGGGAAATAAAAATTCCAAACACGAGGAGCGCCAACTATACCGCTTTAAATAATTCTTACACCTTAGCCATTACTCAAGCTAAAAATTCCATTGCTAGCGCTGAAAATTCCTTAAACTTAGCTAGAAAAGAAGCTGGTCTATCAACCGCCCCAGCCCGAACCGAGGAGATTTCAAAAGCCAACGCCACCATTGCTCAAGCAGAAGCTAGAGTGGCAACGATAGACGCCAGAATTAGTGATCGGTCAATTGTTGCTCCCTTTGCTGGTACAGTAACCAATGTTTCTATCACTAAAGGTGAGGCCGCTCCTACCGTGGCGGTGATTACTGTTTTAGCCAATAATACTTTCACCCTCAAAGCTCGCGTTCCCGAAATTGACATTACCAAAATTACCACCGATCAATCAGTTGAAGCAATTTTTGATGCTCAAAGCCAAGACACACTAACTGGTAAAATTATTTACATAGCACCAGTCGCCACCCAAATTGATGGCGTAGCTTATTTTGAAACCATAATTGAACTTGCCGAAACCCCATCATGGCTTCGATCTGGATTAAATGCCGACATTGATATTATTATAAAATCTAAAGACAATGTTTTACGAATTCCAAAAAGATTTGTTACGACACTGACTGATGGTAGCCAAGTGGTTCTAAAACTAGTCGAAGGACAGACCGCCACTTCTAGTGTAGAAGTATTATTTACTGGCAATGACGGCTTTATGGAAGTGGGAGGACTAAATGAAGGTGACGTAGTAATCGCTCCATAATATTATGCGCAGTCTTCGCATCGGCTTACTCCTAGGACTTAGACAAATTCAGCGAGCTAGTCTGTGGACTACCTCTCTAATCATCTTTGTAATGATGCTGACCTTTCTTAATTTAATTGCAGTGTCTGGTATTTTAGTCGGACTGATTGAAGGTGCTGAACAAGCGGTTCGAAAGAGCGCACTCGGTGATGTTGTTATCACCACCTTAGATGATCAAGATCACATTTTAGAAACCAACTCCTTTATTAGAGAGATTGCTACCTATCCCGAGATCTCTACTTATTCGGTGCGTTATAAAAGTGGCGGGACACTAGAAGCCAACTATAAAGAACGGAGGGACTTGAGTGGTGAACGAGACACTGCAGCTGTAACCGTGACTGGTATTGACCCAATTCAAGAACACGCCATGACCGGCCTTGGCGACTTATTAGTCGAAGGTGAATATTTAAATCCCAATGAGGAGGGTTATATTTTAATTGGTATTTATTACATCGAAGAATATGCCCAGCAATTTGGTGACGTATTTGATACTGTGTCTGACATCTCCCCTGGCGACACTGTACGTCTCAGTGTTGGCGACACTACCAAAGAATTTATCGTGAAAGGAATAATCGAATCAAAGGTCGATGAAGTCAATCTCGCTACTTATATCCCTGAACGTGAATTTAGACGCCTCTTTAATCGCCTAGACCGGAACGCCGACCAAATTGTGATCCGCACCGTAGAACCTTCTGATAATGCTTCGGTGGTAGCTTCTATGAAAGCTAGCGGACTTGATGCCTACGCTAAGATTTTAACTTATGAAGAAAATCTACCTAAATTCTTAATCGATATAAAAAACACTTTTAATGTTCTAGGTACTTTTATTGGTTCAATTGGTATTATCGTGGCCTCAATTACTATCTTTATTATTATTTTCATCAACGCCCTTTCAAGACGCAGACACATAGGTATTTTGAAAGGAATCGGTATCGACCGAAAAGCGATTGAAATTGCCTATGTAATTCAAGCTGCATTTTACGCCTTGTCTGGCTCAGCTCTTGGTGCACTTTTAACTTACGGATTCTTGGTTCCTTATTTTGAAAAAAATCCCATTCAATTCCCTTTCAGTGATGGCATTCTTTCGGCTGATCCCGAAACAACATTTTATAAATTTATTGTTTTGTTTATTATTACCCTCATCGCTGGTTTTATTCCCGCTTGGCTAATAGCCAAACAAAATACTCTCAATGCTATTTTAGGTAGAAAATAATATGAACATCATCACCGCTAAAAATATCAAAAGGTCGTTTGGAAAAGACAATCTGGTCACCCATGTTTTGCGTGGTATTGATATAGATATTCGTGAGGGAGAATTTGTAGCTATTATGGGAAAATCTGGTGCTGGAAAATCTACTCTTATGTATCAACTGTCAGTTTTAGACACACCAACCGAGGGTGAGATAGTGGTCGATGGTACTGATGTTGTAAATCTTTCCGAAAGAGAAAAAACTGAATTCAGACTCAATACCCTGGGTTATGTTTTTCAAGATTATGCTCTCGTTCCCGATTTATCAGCTCGTGAAAATATCATGATGCCACTTTTAATGCGGGGTGAAGACTGGGAAATGGCAACCCAAAAATCAGACAAGGCCCTTGACGATGTCGGACTAGCTGGCAAATATCTAAACCTTCCTTCTGAGCTTTCTGGCGGAGAACAGCAACGTGTAGCTATTGCCCGCGCTATTGGTAGTAATCCAAAAATTATTTTCGCTGATGAACCAACTGCAAATCTTGACAGTATCTCTGGTGAACAAATAATTGAGCTTCTTACCAAGCTAAATCGTGAACAACATCAAACCGTAGTGATGGTAACCCACGAACGTGAATACGCCTTGGGTGTTCACCGCATTATTTACATGGAAGATGGGGTGATTGTAAGTGAAGAAAAATTGAGGGAGTTGTAATAATCAACAAACAATCCAAAACACAAAGAGGCACGGGCTTCGCCCGCGCCTCTTTTTTATAAATCATTAATTATCTTAATATCCGCTAGTGCGCCACATAACTGGGTAAGTAGAGAAATTAACCACTTTAGTATTAGTCCTTCCCTCTAACTCAGTCATGTATGGTAACATTCCTAGGACAACTCGATAACTATCATCAGAAATAAACGGGGTGTATTTAACTTTCACAGCAAAACGTTGCTTTGTACCTTTAGCAACTTTGTAAATTGTATTTCCTTGCGCACCAACTATCTTTTCTGCTTTTGTAACTGTTTCTCCATAACCATACGATCCTGGGCCTTTTTCATTTTTACTATTAAGAATAGTCAAATATTCATAACCTTCTGGCTGGTCATGAAGATAGATGTCACTTCCTTTGGCTGTAATATCATAATATAAAGTATATGTGATTAAATCTTTACTCCAATGAGATGCTGCTGTACCAGCCAGCTTGGCTACAAACAAAGTATCTGATGAAGTAGTTGCTGGCTGAGTTATTGCCAACTGCATATTCTGATACTTTTCAACTAATTTCTGTAACTCATTAATTTTTAAAAGAGTTTCGCTTTGTGGAGCAACTGAACTGGTAACAGTTTCCGCTTTAGCAAAAGAACTTGGAATAAATAAAATAACCAAAGTTGCTACTAGCAAAAATAAGTAAGGCGAGAGCGACTGTAAACGACTGGATACAAACATAAAAATTTATAATCTAATTTAATAACACCACATATTAACACGGGGGGTTAAATTAAGTCTTTTTATTTATAATAAGTGAATTACAACTAACCAAACAAAAAACCAAGATGGTTTCATCTTGGTTTTTGTTCTCTATTTATCTTCCAACACTTTTGTTGGATCGCCAACCTTTTCCTCCTCTTCCCTCTGCTTCTTATATGCGTCTTGAATTTCTACCCCCTCTCGCTTTAACAAAGCTTCATATTCTTCACGCTCTAAGGTCTCTACCTCAGCCAAACGTTTCGAGATAACATCAAGTGCAGTGCGATACTTAGTCAAAATTTCTCTAGCCTTGTTTTTTCCGTCTTCAATAATTTTTTGTACTTCGTCATCAATCGCCTTCGCTACTTGCGGTGAATATCCACGATCTTCACTCATCCCGCCACCGATCATGCGTCCACCTGTACCCTCGAATGCAATCGGACCAAGATCACTCATACCGTATTTTGTGACCATATCGCGCGCCAAATTTGCCACCACCTGCAAGTCGTTACTTGGTCCAGTAGTAAGATCACCAAACACCATTTCTTCGGTTACATATCCACCAAGAGTCATAGCAATATCATCTAGAAATTCTTTCTTGGTATGCATACGACGATCTTCGTCTGGTAATTTCAAAGTATACCCAGCGGCTCGTCCACGTGAAATAACCGATATCTTTTGCACCGGATCAGCATAAGGCAAAACCGAAGCTACCAAAGCGTGTCCGACTTCATGATAAGCAGTCAAAAGCTTTTCGCGTGGCGACAAGACATGACTCTTACGCTCAGGTCCCAGCATAACTTTTTCAATTGAGCGAATAATATCAAACTGTCCAACCTTTTTGCGTTTCTCACGAGCCGTCAAAATAGCAGCCTCGTTCATTAGTGAATAAAGATCTGCACCGGAGAAACCAGGGGTTCTCATTGCAATTACTTCTAAATTAACATCTTCTTGAAGTGGCTTCTTACGAGCATGCACCTTAAGAATTTCTTCTCGGTCTTTTCTGTCTGGCAAGTCGATAGTCACCCGACGATCAAAACGTCCGGGGCGAAGTAGCGCTGGATCAAGTACATCTGGGCGGTTGGTTGCAGCCATCACAATCACTTTAGCGTTTGGTTCAAAACCATCCATCTCCACCAAAATCTGATTGAGGGTTTGTTCACGCTCATCATTGCCACCACCAACTCCAGTACCACGAACTCGCCCAACCGCATCAATCTCATCCACAAAAATAATCGCTGGCGCAGCTTTCTTGGCCATACCAAACAAATCACGCACTCGAGACGCTCCCACTCCCACAAACATCTCCACAAACTCAGATCCTGAGATTGAAAAGAATGGCACACCTGCCTCCCCCGCCACCGCTCGCGCCAGCAATGTCTTACCAGTTCCCGGTGCACCCATCATCATTACCCCTTTAGGAATCTCTGCGCCAATATCCAAAAACTTCTTTGGATTCTTTAGGAAATCAACAATTTCTTCTAGCTCTTGTTTTGCTTCTTTGGCTCCGGCCACATCTTTGAAAGTGACTTTTTGAGCAGTATCATTTGGGTCTATCATTCTCGCTTTACTTGATCCAAAATTAAGTGCTTGCATCCCTGCCCCTTTCACTGAACGCATAAAGAACCAAACAATCAAGATCAAAAATAACAATGGGAAAATAAATGGCGCAAATTGTGAAAGCCAATAACCAAATCCAGTTTCTCTTTGAACATCAATTTTTATAGTACTGAGTTGTTCGGGCGAAACACCAAGATTACTAAGTGATTCTGTAACCGAAGCGTCCGTTTCTCTTTTAGTTTCGGCCACATTGCGAGTCTCATCGTTGTACTTAATCTCAAGCTTGCTACCACGCACAATAATTTCCTTAACCTCACCGGACTTTACCTGCCCCACCACTTCCGAGAGCGAAAGCTGATCTGGCTTGGTTTGGTTTTCGGTCACGTAGCTAAAAGCGAGAGTAATGAAAATCAAAAGCAATACTGTTGACAACATATTGTTCCAGAAGTTGCCCGGACCAATTGGCATCTGCTGACCAACACCACGGAGCTTAGACATTTTCGTGTCCTTATCGGGTTCAGTTTTATTAATCTCTGATTTTTCCTCAGGCTTTTGGTCTTCAGTTTTATTTTCTTCAGGACTGGCAGTTGGTTTTGTCTCGTTTTCAACTGGGTTATTGATATCTTTTTCTGATTTTGACATATTATTGAGCATTATACATAAAATAACGAGTATTGCGAGAGGTTTTGGAGCTAGATTTTCATAGGAAGGTAAAGGGGCGCGGGCAAAGCCCGCGCCCCTTTACCTTCCTCCCCACCTACTTTAATTTGCTCAAACCCCCAAACCTCTATAGTATTATTGATAATATTAAATTATGACCGACTTTATCCGCAACAAGAAAGTCACCTTTGATTTTGAACTGCTTGAAACTTTCGAAGCGGGGGTGGTTTTACTTGGCACTGAAGTAAAAGCTTTACGAGCTGGCAAAGCTAGCCTAAACGGTGCCTACGTGGTGATTCGCGGTGATGAAGCTTGGCTTTTAGGTGCTTCGATCAGTCCTTATCAAGTTGCCAACGCCCCAAAAAAATATGACCCAGAAAGAACTCGCAAACTCCTCCTCACAAAGAAACAGCTGGCCGAACTAAAACGCTACGGCGAACAACCAGGTTTGACTATTGTCGCCGTGAAGTGGTACAGTGAAAAAAGACATATCAAGCTCCAAATCGCTTTAGCGCGTGGTAAGAAAAAAGCCGACAAACGCGAGAAGTTAAAGGAGCGAGACACCAAGCGCGATATCGAACGCATTTTGAAAAGTCAGTAGTTTACAACAATAGGAGAAACTAGTGGATTATCTTTTGCCATTTATAAGTATAATTATTATACTTATCTACAAATTTACCGTATTTATTTTAATGAAATGCCCGAGATGCGGACACACTCTGACTGACAAAATATTCAAATCCAACGACATTTGATTGTAGAAATTGTAGATACCAAAAATATCATCTCTGGAAATGATTAAAACTAGCTTGTTCTATTTTAGATAATAATCCAAAAGCCCCAGTCAATTTTTATTTGACTGGGGCTTTATTTATTAATTTTTAACACAATCACTCAATATTGATGCGTGCAGTAAATAATACATATGTTTTAAGCAATGACATCTGTCACTTTTCTGTATAATGCTTCATTACCCTCAATTCACCATGCATTTTTATATTTACTTAATCAATCTAAAACTTTAATCATTTCTGGTAAAATATAATTATCAACCACTTTTTTATAACCAATTTTGTTTAAGTGAATACCATCGGATAATTTATTATTAGTATCAAAATAAATTTCTTCGGTAATGAAAGGTATCAATGTCACTCCTGTTTCTGATGCGATATCATTATAAATAGCATCAAACTTTTCTTTATAATTAAAACCGGAATTTAAAGGTGCCTGCATTTTCAATAAAAATATTTTTGGTGGTTTAGGATTCTTATTTAAGACTGCAATAGTACTTAAAATATTATTTTTTGTTTCAGAAACAGACAAAGAACGTAAGGCATCATTTCCACCAATACCCAAGAGTACAATATCGGGGTTTTGGTTACTAATAAAATTTGCTCTTTCTAAATTACCGCGTGAAGTTTCACCACTAACCCCAGCATTGATAACCATCACAGAATAACCCAGAGCTTGCAAACTCTGCTCTAATTGGGCTGGATAAGTTTCTTGATTGGTTAGGTCATAACCAGCCGTTAAGCTATCACCGAAGGCAATAATTTTAATCTTTTCAGTTTTTAATTCTTGTAAATCTTTTTCTTCTATCACAATTTCTTGCTTATCAGTGACCAACCAAAAAATCCCGAAAAACGCAAAAAGTATAAAAGTAATTAGCATCGCTTTAAAAGTTTGTTTCATACGAAAGCAATTCTCTTAATGGCATATTATCATTTTTAAATAAATAGAAAGCGACACTTATTATAAAAAATAAAATCAATGCTAAACCGATTATTAAATTTAAATCAAACCAAACAAAATTATTGATATCAAAAAAGTAATTCATAACTAAAAAATTAATTATTATTGATAAAAAGTACGCAAAAACAGTTGCTATTAGAGTAAGAGATATTGTTTCTAATAAATACTGCTTTAATAATTTTTTTTGCGAAAATCCTAAAGCTCTAAACCTCCCTCCTTCTCGTCGACGTGTCGAATAGGAAAATATCACCAATGTAGTTATTAGCAGTGTAGCAATCAATAAGGGTGGTATGGTGACTGCTAAAATTAATATAGATAAAATACTGATAATTTTAATAACCAACAAACTAATCGTTTGGGTTTCGATCATGGAAATATTAGGGGCATTTTGGGCAATATATTTTCCTAATTGCTTTTGAACTTCTGTGTCATCATAAGAAAAACCAAAGTAAACACTAGGGAATCTTTCAAGATCATCTGGTGACAAAATAAAATAAAAAAATGGTAGACCAGATCGAGAATCAGTTTGTCTGAGACTAGTGACCATGACCTCAACCTCAAAACCTTGAATCAAAAAAACTAATTGTGATCCGATTTTTATATTGGCTCTTTTAGCAAACTCCTCATCGACCGATACTTCCCCTACTTGACCAATTATCTCATTACCCGAAACAATTACTTCACTTGCCAACAAACTTTTTCTAGAAGTTAAATTAAACTCCCTTCCTAATTCCCTTTCAACATTAGGATTACCTTTTGTAATTTCATCTTGGATTTGCAAATTATCAATTGCCAATAAACGAGCTCTCGTATTAGAAAATAATTCTAATTGAGGAAAATTATTTTTTAAATCAGATTTTTGCGAAGGCTGAACATCCAAAATATATGTAGTAGGTATAGTGTTTGATAAATCATTTTGCAAATAATTTTTTATAGATGATTGTAATAAAACCAGAGTGCTAAGTGCGGTCAGGGCAATGAACAAAGAAGTAAAAGAAATAGTACCAAATAATCCATCGGATTTCTTTTGGTTGATTATACTTCTAACGAAAAAATTATACCTGAATCTATTTTTATAAAACCAATTTAAAACCCAAACAAACACTAAGGAAACGGAAACGTAAATCAATATAATACTTATTAATATTCCCACACCACTATAGACACTACCAAACAACCAGATAGCAATGACGGTTAGTGGTAGCAAGGTAATAAGAGTTATTTTTATAATTGTCTTTAAAGAAAATGTCTTAATCCTACTAGAGGTATCATCAATAAGAATTTGCTTTGGATTAAAAGCTAAACTATTTTTTATCGCTGGTATAAAAGCGGAAACCGCGAGGAAAAATATAATAACAGTACTGACAACTCCATAGAAAATAAAATCAGGACTAGGTATTTTAATTAAATAATTAGTATCTAAATAACTCTGCAAAGTGGTGAATAAATATATACCAATCATTACGCCACCGAGACTTGATAATAAGACAATGTATGACAGAGCAGTGCCAAGCATTAAGCTTAATTTATTTTTAGTTAAACCTAAAGCTAGCAATATAGCCAAACTCTTTCTCTCAATTGTCACAAAATACAGCATGCCAGCATAAACATTGACACTGGCCAAGACCATAGTAATCAATATTGAAACTACTAAAAAATCTGAAACGGTTTGCAAACCAAATTGCAAACCTCGATTATCTTGTCCAGCAATATCAACATCAACATCTTTTGCATTCTTAAAGAAAGACCTGGTTTCTGATATTTGTGCGAAAGTTAGCTTTTCTTCAAATTTTAAAGCATCAATATAGTCGACTCTAAGTAAAGCAGGATCTACTTTAGATTTATAAAAACTTGAAAAAGAAAATATAGCTCTGGGTAAGAAACGAAAACCTCCAAACACTGAAGTTGGTTCAGAAGCAATGATGCCAGCCACTTTTAACTCAGTCTCTCCAAAATAAATACTGTCACCCAGCTCAACTTGCAACTTTTCAGCTCCATTAACATCTAAATAAATTTCATCCTCACCAACTTGGGAAAAAACACCGTCTACCAAGGTAAAGTTCCCATACAAGGGATAATTATTATCTACTACCTGCACAGAAAATGGCGTGGTTGCAAAATCACTTTCCAGCGTACCAGAGAAGCTCATTTGTTCAGAAATCAATTCCGGTTGCAAGGCTGTACTTTGCAAAAATGACTCGACATCAATTTTACTGGTACTACTTAAAACCACATCTCCACCCTGCAACTCGCGAGCCTGATCATTTAATAAAGATGTACCCGAGGTTGTGACTAATAATATTAAAATTAAAATTGATACAGTTATTAATAAAGAAAAAAACGGTAAAATAAATTTACGCCATTCTCTAATTACCAACCTTGCGCTATATTTAAAAATTAAATTAATTGCGTTCATGAATAGTCTTGTCTCTTAACTCAAATACTCTATCCATTTTATCTGCCAAACTTTCATCGTGAGTAATAATAATTAATGAAGAACCACTGTCGGTCACCGCTGCTATCAACATATCGAGGACTCTTTCACCGGTTATTCTATCTAAGCTACCGGTTGGTTCATCAGCTAAAATTAAAGCGGGATTATTGACCAAAGCTCTTCCTATTGCTGCTCGTTGTTTCTCACCACCAGACAAAGTATTCGGCAAAGCTTGCACCCTACTTTCCAGACCCAATTTTTTTATCAAACCATCAACATAATTTTTATCTGGCTTTATATCAGCAATATCTAAAGGAGCAACAATATTTTCCCAAACAGTAAATGAAGATATTAATTCGAAGGATTGAAAAATAAAACCAATTTTTTTATTTCTAAAATCTGCTTGTGACACTTCTGACAATTCATTGATATTTTGATTATCAATAATTATTTTTCCAGCACTGGGTTCATCTAATAATCCAATCAAAGACAGTAGGGTTGATTTACCAGAACCAGAAGGGCCAATAATAGCAACCTTTTCTCCAGCTTTTACAGAAAATGACACTCCGTTGAGAATAGTTAAATTTCCACTATTAATAGCAAAAAATTTTTCAACTTCATCTACTTTTAAAATTATTTTTTCATTATTATCCATGTCATCAATTAGTTTAGAAAAATATTTACAATCAACAATATACTCAGCATACCACGCTTCTTATTCTATAAAAATTCACCTTTTATCACACATTGTAATATTTTACGGCTTTACACCACCTCCACACTAAAGCTTTACATTTAAACTAAATGATTGTAAAATAATCGAGTTCTTTGAAAGTAATCACACTATTCCCTAAAAGCGTCTGCATTATTTCGGACTCTTTTAGGGGATGCTAGGCATCGACGGTGAGTCGTGCTCTTTGTGTGCAGTGTGAGAGCTGCTCGAGACTCTCTCAAAACTCGAGCAATTTGTATGTGCAAAGAAAAGCATACCAAGTCCTTACGCTAACGCGTTTGGATTCGCTCCCGCTCTAGCGTAAATTTACGCAGGCCGTAGCGATGCTCACCTCCTCTATATCTCATAAAGGAGTGTGGGTAAAATAGCCATGAGATTACGGTTTGCTATGTCGTTTCAGTAGTAAACTCAAATTCTTGAAACTCGATTATTTAGTGTTTGGTTTCTCTTATAGCTAAATAGTTTAAACCTAAAGTGAAACTACACACTGTAGACTCATAAAGACACCCTCATTCGGACGCGGGTTCAATTCTCGCCATCTCCACCGACATAGAAGTATGTAGAAATACATACAACAACATAGAAGTTTACTCGTATGGGTAAGCTTTTTTGTTTTTGTTATACTTATTACTAATGAATAAAAAGCCCACAAAAAAGATTACTCCGAAAAAATCTGAAGTGATTCGTGGCTACACTATCAAGTATCATGCCAATGGAGAAACTATCTGGTCTAAGGGAAAGATGAAAGATGGACATCCAAACGGATACTGGGAATGGTACCGTCTAGACGGAACATTGAAACGCTCCGGTAACTTTAAGGAAGGAGTATCAGTTGGTGAATGGATTACCTACGACGCAGAAGGTAAAGAATACAAAGTCACTCAGAAATAGACTTCTACCACAAATCAACTGCCTTCAAGAAATTAGGACACTCCATTTCTATCAAAGAGGTTTTTACTTGAGTTAAACTGCTCCACAAATAATAACGGCCCCATTTTGGGGCTTTTATTATTATTTGTGGAGATGGCGAGAATTGAAAAGCGGAGCGATGCCGGAGGCAAGCGAGCTGGGGTCGAGAACACTTAGTAGATTTGGAGTCGAAGACGAACAAAAATACTTAGTGATTCGTGACCAATTCGCCATCTCCACCGACATAGAAATATGTAGAAATACATAAAACAACATAAAAACTTACTCCCACGAGTAAGTTTTTTATTTTGCTATAATTATTTCATGCAAATTATTCTTCTTGACTCAGTTGAAACATTTCTTGAGTCACTCAACGCAAAAGAGATTGCTAAAGTAATTCGCACCGTTGAATTACTAGAAGAATTTGGAAACGATTTAGGAATGCCCCATAGCAGACATATGTCTGATGGACTACTAGAGCTACGGATACGAGGAACAAGAGAAGTTAGGATATTCTACTACTTCCATAAGAAACAGGCTATTTTGTTACATGCTTGTATTAAGAAAAGCCAAAAAACGCTCGATAAGGAACTAGCTAGAGCTCGGGATACCAAATCACACTTGCAATAATATAACTTATAAGTTATATTCATTTTATGAGTACTACATTCAAACAATTTAAAGTCAAAGCTCTCAAGAACCCAGTTGTTAAAGCTGAATACGAAGATCTCGGACCAGAATATGAGGTAGTAAAAACTATTATCAAAGAACGCATTAAACGTGGCTGGTCACAAACAGAACTGGCTGAAGCAATTGGTAGTCGTCAGCCAGTTATTTCCCGCCTTGAGCGAGGAGATGGTAACCCTTCCCTGCAAACTCTCAGTCGCATTGCCAAGGCTCTTGATTTGTCACTCAAGGTATCAATGCGGTAGCTACCACAAATCGACCACCTTCAAGAAATTTGGACATTCCATTTCAATCAGACTATGTTTAACTCGGAGAAAACTGCTCCACATAAAGAAGTGTGTAGAAATACATAGAACAACAGAAACTTACCCTCAAGTGAGTTTCTTATTTTTTACCCTCCCACTCAGAGTAAAACTGCTCTAGATATTGCTCCATAAACTGATGGCGCCCCTCCGCCATTTCTTTTCCAGTTTTAGTATTCATTAGATCTTTAAGCAAAAGAAGTTTTTCGTAGAAATGATTCAAAGTTGGTGCGTTGCTGTTTTTATACTCCTCTTTGCTCATTTGTAGGTTAGGCTTGATAGTCGGGTCGTATAATCCCCTTCCTTTATGACCTCCATAATTAAAAGTTCTGGCAATACCAATAGCTCCAATAGCATCTAAGCGGTCGGCATCCTGCACGACCGCCAATTCTGGCGAAGTCCACTTTTGCCCTTCTATTGCACCCTTAAAAGAAATATGACGAACTATATTTTCTATATGTTCTACTACAGAGTCTGGTAACTCTAGTGAGGTAAGGTAGTTTCTAGCCGTCTTCGGACCAATTTCTTCATCACCATTGTGGAACTTGGAATCAGCAATATCATGCAACAAAGCACCTAGCTCAACGACCAACGAATCTACACCTCCCTCATTACTTGCAATATGCTGAGCATTTTTCCAAACACGATAAATATGCCACCAATCATGACCGCCCTCTGCCTCAGATAGGGTATTTTTAACAAATTCAATAGTCTTATTAATTATAGTTTTGTTGTCCATTTTGAAAGTATAGCAAATCACCAGAGGTCAACAATCTTAAGGAAATTAGGACACTCCCTCTCAATCAAACTATGTTTCACCACAAGGGCATTTACGTTTTTATATTCCCTTCGGTCATTAAAAACTAGGTCAACTTAAGCCAAACTACCCCACCGACACAGAAGTACACGTAACATTAAAAAACCGCCTAGTGGCGGTTTTTTAATGTTTACTCTTGTGGAAATTTTGATATGTCCATAAAGACTGGTTCAAGGATATAACCTTCAGTGTCTTCCACTTCAAAAGCGTACATGAAGTCTCCTGCCATATCCTGATTAAACTTATTTTCGTACACTCTTCCTCCTGCACTTTTGGCTTTAGCGCAAAATTCATCGACCTCTTCCTTGGAAGCTAAGTTCAACGCGTAGAAAGCACTGACTGACTCTTTTTGATTGGGAATGATTTTATTATCACTAAAGTTACGGGCAAACTCTTCAGTTAGGAGCATGAAAACAATCTCTTCATTCCACATCATGGAACTAGCAACTTCGTTACTAAACATTGGATTTTTGGTGCAACCAATCGCTTCGTAAAAAGCAGTAGCTTTAGCTAAGTCTTTGACGATCAAATTTATGTAGACTGATTTTTTTGTTTGCATATAGTCATATTTTACATTAAGCATATCACGCACTCTAAACTAAGACTTGCACCGCATTTTTAATCCTGCAGATGCTCTTCAAAATATTTAGCGATTTGTTCTAGATCATTCTCTTCAAATAAGTGCTTCTTTGGATTGGCTCTGAGCCAGGCCATACCAGCTTCAAACTCAGCGCGCGAAATACCATCCTCGAGACCCTTTTCACTTAAATCAGATCGGAAAAACTTTTCTAATTCAATGCGCTCTCTCTCATCTAACTTGCCATAGAGATTTATACGAATCTTTTCCCACTCCTCCTTACTAATCTTCTTTGGTGTATCACTAAAAAATCCCATGAAAAATTATTGCTTATTAGCAACTAGCTTGAATGATAATTCAATCATGTCATCAATCACATTGTCTGCCAAATTATCGAAGAAGGAAGAAGATCCGGCTGTTAGTCCCCACTTGGTGCGATCAATCTTAGTAGTAGCTTCAGCGACCACCTGTCCATCAGAACCTTGCTCAATCGTAGCTGGGAAAGTGATAGTGTGAGTCTGACCTTTGATAGTGAGATCACCTTCAATGTCGTAGGAAGTATTGGCTGAATCAGTACTTTTGGCGGTAACTTTATTGATAACAAAGTTAGCATTTGGATAAGTCTCTACATCAAACCAGCGATCGCTCTTCAAGTGTTCTTCCAACTTAGTTTCTTGACCAGGTTTTTTCGCGGTCAAACCAACCCTTAAGGTCTGCATGTCAATAATAAATGATCCGGACATAATACCATTTTCATCAATCTGCACTCCACCTTCATTTAAACCGATAGTACCAGAATTAATATAACCATCAATCAATGGCTTCTTACCAGCCCACTTAACCTCACTCTCAGCAACATCAATCTCGTACGAACCCGACTGAATAGTAGTTTGTTCATTGTTGGACGTAGAATTAATTTCCTCTAACTGCTCCTGCGTTGCTTCTTTCATTTGATTAGAGACTTCTTCTTGATCATTACCGAAGAACATGAATCCGACCCAAACCACGATAATTAAACCTACTGCGATGATTAAATTTTGCATAATTAAATGTTAAATTAAAGACTATATGAGTAATGTTACCTAATTAATTCTACTCAAACAATACTGAATCAATTACTTTCTTAAAAGATTCTTGCATATAATCACCTTCATTCATAGACTGTCCAACAAATAAGTACATTTTCTTGCCGTAACGCGCCACATAAACATCCTGCTTATAGAGTCCATCTGTCTGATAGTGAATAGCGGAAGCACCATCAATTTCAGTTTCTTCAATGTCGCTAGTTGCAAGATTGAAGTTGGTAAATTGATTATTATCTTTTGCCCACTGCTTAACTTTTTCAACAGAAGAATCAGAGGAGGAAGCGGTTGATGACGCTACTATAGCTTCAGTAGTCGATGCTTTTTCAAAGACCAAAACACTAATTGCTGGTGGAGATTCTCTGACTTCACCTTTTTCTTTAGCTTGGTTAAAACTTTCTAACTCTCTAGTATCCATTAACATGTACATTTTTTGTAAGGTGCTACTTCCAAATTGTTCTGGCAAAGTCTCCATTGAACTAAGGGCTGTTTCTCCACTTTCGTAGGAGAAAGAGAAATTTAACTCTTCATTAGCAATAGTCTCGGTAGTGTTTGTAACTATCATGCGATCATTAGACGGTGGACCAAAGAAATAATAAACTGCTCCTAAAATAACAACGGTCACTACAGCAACAATTACTGCGACAATGTTTTTTTGATTATTCATGATTTTATCTTACACTTATTAGGACGAATTGGTAAGTTGTAACTTACAGTCATCTATCCATCATTAATTAAATACGCTACAATTATCATTATGTTACAAAAAACGATCTTGATTATTGAGGACTCAACTGATCTTGCTGACTCTTTAGAAGATGTATTGTTATTAAAGGGTTATCGCCCCCTTAAAGCCAACAATGGTAAAACTGGATTAGACCTAGCCTTAACCGAAAAACCCGACCTAATTCTCCTCGACTTACGCCTACCAGATATGGATGGTATAGAAATTATTAATCATTTAAAAAACGATTCTTGGGGTAAAGATGTTCGTATTTTAATTATCACTGCTTCAGATCTATCCGAACAAAATATGATAGACAACAACATCAAGACTGAAGATGTTATTCATAAATCCCGTTCCAGCATTAGCGATATCGTGTTGCGAGTAGAGAAAGAATTGGCCTAGAGAGTTTATTAAGGCTACACAGACAAAGTCAGAGGTATCACTACAGTAAAGGTAGTACCAACATTTTCACTGGAATTAAAAGTCACTCGGCCACGCAAGGTCTGAGCGGCTTTTTTTACAATATAAAGCCCAAGTCCGGTACCGTCCGGAACTTCACGAAGAGCATTACTAGCCCTAAACACTTTAGTGAAAATACGTGACTGATCTTCTACCGGTATACCCATACCATAATCTTTAATTTCAATAACCAAATCCTCCCCCTCTCGGAAATAGGTAATTTCAACCACCCCTCCATTATGCGAATACTTTATAGCGTTATTGTATAGATTGGTAACAATCATCCTTAAAAGTTTTTCATCGGTCACAATCTCGCTCACGCTGTCATCAAAATGTCTTTCCACTACGATCTGCTTACTACTAGTCATTAGAGATTGTTCACCAACCACATCATTGATTAACTTTTGAATATCCACCACTTCTGGTTGTAAAATTCTTGTCCCAAGGTCAAACCTAGAGACCTGAAGAAAATCATCTACCAAATTTGCCATCCTCTGGACATTAGACAACAACCGATCAGCATAACGACGCTGTTGTTTACTTAAAGATTCTGCACCGTCCATCAAGAGCAGCTCAGCACTCCAACGCATACCGGCAATCGGTGTTCGTAGTTGATGCGAAGCTAAAGAAACAAACTCTGATTTAGCGGTATCTATTTCTTTTTGTCTGGTAATATCCAAGAGTGTTACCAAACTCATGCGTTGATTAGCATAATCTGTGAAAGGAAAAATCGACATCGTCGCCCAGCCAGAGCTTCCGTCACGATTAATTTCAATTTCTTCTTCACTGACAATCACACCGTTACGGAACTTCTCCTTAATCAAAATCAAATGTTCAGAATGAGCACCAATGCAAGTAAAAAACTGAGTCTTATCGAGCCTCATCGCCGAACGACCCAATAGTCTCACAGCTGATTTATTTGAGGTAATAATATTACCTTCACTATCGAGAATTAGATAAGCGATTGGACTATTATTGAAAACTTCAGCGAATAATTTCTGAGAAGGATTACTAACCACATCCTCAGATAATCTTTTAGCAATTTTAACTGTCTTTTCTTCTTCACGAGCTAGATCATAAATATTTTTAGCCAAAAGCACTGCACAAGTCACAGCAATTAAAAACGCCAAGGCTCCGAGATTGATACCAGAAAAATCATAGTAGAACACCAGGCCTATCAATAAACCAAATAAAATAAAAAATACGAAAACCGCTTGAGCAACAGCGATTGAGTTGTACTTATTATCTTCTTTTTTGGACATAACTAATAAGTCACTGTGGTTTTTACTGGTTTTAGAATTCTCATTATCTCACTCGTCTCATCACTTTTGATTACAGCAACTTTGACCAAAGACCCCACCTGACTAATCACCCCATTCTTACCAATACATAAATCATTCTTTTCAGTATCAAGTGCAATGCCGAGATCGGACAATTCAGCAGTAATCATAGACCTTAAGGCTGGACTCCGTTCGCCAGCGGTGGCGGTAAAAACCAAGAGATCCACGCCACCCATTCCGGTCATAAAAGATCCAATTTTCTTTTTGATCTGATAGACAAAACTATCTAGCGTTTTAATTGCAACCAAATCACCTTTAACCTTCCGCTCCAACAATAGACGCAAGTCAATTTCCCCTGAAAGACCAAATAATCCGCCTTGAGTTTGAAGGTAATTATCGGTGTCGATTGGTTTTAGGTGCTGTTTCTTCATTAGAGCTAATAGGGCTCCACTATCTAAATCTCCTGCCTTACTCCCAATTATGAGACCAGTTTCAGGTACATAGCCGGCAGATGTATCAAAGCTTTTTCCTCCTTTTACTGCCGTCACACTTACCCCGCTCCCAATATGACAAACAATTACCCTAGCCGGATCTACCCCTACTACCGAATGCAATCGCTCCACCACCGAAGCCACAGACAACCCATGACAACCGAAACGGTAGAGATCATACTTTTCAGCTTCAGCAGTCGGTAGAGAATAATTACGAATATAATCGGGGATCGTCTGATGAAAAGCTGTGTCAGACAAACCAAATAGTCTAGCCTGAGGTAATATTTTTTTTAGTAAAGAAATTTCCTTTAGTAGGGGTGAGATATGGAGAGGAGCCAAACTTTCAGATTCTTGCAAGTTTTGTAAATATTCTGCATTCAATTCTCGATGACTCTGAAAGAAAGTTCCGGGCGCAATAACTCTAAGTGCTACGGTTTTTATTTCCATTAGATTATCAAGGTTTTTTGATTCCACCGCTTGTTTAAGAAAATCTGCCAAGGAATCATTGAAACGTAGACGATTGACCGGCAGACACTGTTGTTGCACACCCTTAACAGTGGTACACACATTATAACCATCAGCTCCGGCCTCAACCGAAGTATCCATGAGCTTGATATCATCTTTGTAGAGGGTAATTTTTTTTGAAGAACTCCCAGGGTTGATAATAAGAATAGTAGACATAAATTAATTTAAAAATGATTTCCTCTTTCCTCTCTCAACACAACTGAGCTTAGTATTTCCAACTTCCCCCGAAGAGTTCTATTCATAGACACATAATAACAAATTTCCCCTAAATTATTTTTTATACACTGTTCAAAACCACTGGGTCAATTATAATGTTGTCACCTATGAAAAATGAAAATGTGCAAACCAAAAAGAGTCAAAGTGGTCTTGGATTATTTGCTCGACGCGACTTTAAAAAAGGTGAAATGATTATTGAGTACACTGGCGAAAAAATTACTGAAGAGGAAGCCAATAAGCGTGGTGGAAAATATTTATTTGAACTAAATAATGAATGGACCATCGACGGCAAAGGACGCGATAATTTAGCTCGCTATATCAATCATTCTTGCAAACCAAATAGCTATCCAGAACTAGATGACGAGGAAGAACATATTTATATTTATGCCAAGAGAAACATTAAATCTGGTGAAGAATTAACTTACAATTACGGAAAATTCTACTTTAATGAACTGATTGGTAAAGACAATTGTAAATGTACGGCCTGTCTCGAGAAAAAAACGAAAGAAGTATAAATCAAACAAAAAAGCGCCGGCACTTCGTGCCGGCGCTTTTAGTTTAACTTAATCCTAAATTTCCGAACCAACCGCAGCCTCTCCTTCTTCTCCCCCAAGATCTGAATTGACACCATCTGCACTTTCAGTATTAGTCTCACTCGCCTCATTATTATTTATCTCCTCTGTGCTAGTACTGATATCTTCAGTACTAGAAGCATTAGCATCTTCAGCCGCAACAACAGCTGCCTGCTGACTTACTGATGCAGTACCAACTCCTCGCCCCTTTAGGCCACCATTTGGTACAGTAGGTGCGCTATTTTGTACGGGAATCATTTGACCACCATTGACCCCAGAAGAATTGTCGGCAGTAAATTCGCCATTAGCGATTTGATTATTACGTTCTTCAATTTTTGACGCTACATTTATTTGACCATTATCGGCAGTACCAATCCAAACAGAAGTAGCCAACACTGCCACAAAAGCACCACTGAAGATAATAGTTTTGCGAGAAAAACGAACACGGGATTTATTATCAGATACATTAGTAGGCGCTCTACGCACAGGAGCATTAATCTCCTCTACCACTCGATCTTTCGGTATTCCCGTAGCTGTGGTTTTTCTAACTCGAGGTGAGGAGGCTTTTCGCACCACCTGACGACGTGGGGCACGCTTAGATTCTTCACTTATATCTTTAGCACTTACTCTTGGCATATTATGCTGAAAATTATAACATTAAAATTTTTAATTATCACAAATAATCGACAATTATCTAGAACCAATAGCAAAAAACTTAAACCTGTTTAAAAGTAGTTGCTTATTCGTGTTTTTATGGTAAATTTTTGTTACCAATAGTTGCCTAAACGTTGGGGGTTAACATAAAAAATCTAGGCACATCTCAAAAATTATTTTTATCCAATAAGTCAAATTTTCTTGTCAAAACAATTTTCGGTCCAAAAACAAATTAAAACTCGCATTAACCATGCGATTAAAGCGGAGCAATTGCGAGTCGTGGGGCCAGAAGGTGAAAACCTGGGTCTTTTAACCGTGGCTGAAGCCATGAAGATCGCCGAGGCACACAGTCTTGATCTAATTGAAATTTCCCCAAACGCCAACCCGCCCGTAGCCAAGATCATGGACTTTGGTAAATTTCGCTATCAAACTGGCCGTAAGGCTCGAGAAGTAAAGGCTAAGTCTCATGTCACAGAAACCAAGAGCGTGCAGGTTAAAATCGGCACTGGTGAACACGATCAGCAATTAAAGGCTAAAAGAACCGCTGAATGGCTGGAAGAGGGTCATCGAGTAAAAATCGACTTGTTCCTCTGGGGACGCTATAAGTTCATGGAAGAAGGTTTCCTAAAAGAAAGGCTAGATCGCTTTATGAAGATCATTCCTACCGAATATAAAGTGGCTGACGAGATGAAAAGAAGCCCAAAAGGCTTTACCATCACCATTGAGCGTGTGGCCGGACAACCAAAAACTCAACTACCAAAGATTGTTAAGGTAGAAAATAAAAAAGCTTCAGTTCCAAGCGAAACCGGTATCAATAAATCAAAGAAAAAGAACCTTGACGACTTCCTAGAAGCCGGTATGATTTAGCATAACTTGGGGTTTTGACATAGTAGTCGAGATACGCTATAGTTGCGACACTTCAGCTCCGGCAAGTAAATAATTATGAAGACAAATAAATCATTCACGAAACGCATAAAAGTAACTAAGAACGGTAAATTGGTAGCTCGTAAGCCTGGGCAAAACCACTTCAACGCTCGTCAAACTGGGCAACAACGCCTACGTCGCAAGCGTACACAGCTTCTTACCCTCAGCAAGCGTATTACTCGCCGTTTTCTTCCTAAGACCGGTGCGTAGTCCATTTAGTAGTAGTTTTAATAAAAAAGTATGGCAAGAGTAAAAGGAGGCCTAATGGCCCAAAAAAGACGCCGCAATATCCTTGACCAAGTTAAGGGTTACCGTCTACAACGATCAAAGAAAAAGCGAGTGGCGCGTGAAGCTATTTATCACGCTCAACTACACGCTTTTGCCCATCGTAAGGATAAAAAGAATGACTTCCGTCGTCTTTGGACAGTACGCATCAATGCTGCCCTAATGGCATTTGGTCTAAAGTACAGCCGCTTCATCAATCAATTGAAAACTAAGAACATCGAGATTGATCGCAAAATTCTAGCCACTATGGCCAAGGATCGCCCAGAAGCTTTCACTCGCTTAGTAGAGAGCGTAAAGTAATCTAAAAACCACCCGCCTACGGCGGGTGGTTTTATTAAGACCGAAGCCTACGGCTTCGGTCTTAATATTTTTAGCTTAAAAATCAATTACTACTTCCTGATTTAAATCTGGTGCCACGGCATTAATACCCAAATAATCATGCAATCTTTGAGTCAAGAACAAAGCTGATCGCTCCTCCCCCATAACAACAAACACCTGCTTGGCTTTGTGGCCACCATGTGCCACTAGCTCAATCAACTGATCGCGATCAGCGTGACCAGAGAAACCTCTGATCATTGCAATCTGAGCTTTTATTTTCACCTTCTCACCATCAATCACCAGGCTTCTGGCACCATCTTGAAGCAAACGTCCAATACTTCCAACTGATTGATAACCGACCAATAAGAGAGTGGTGCTTGGATTATCTAGATATTCCTTCTCGTGACGTAAAATTCTCCCACCGTGACTCATGCCCGAGCCAGCAATAATAATTTTGGCTCCCTTTTGGCGATTGATTGCTTCTGAATCTTTAATGGAGTGAGTGAACTTTAGACCAGAGAAGTCAAAAATATCATCTCCCTTTTTTATTTGATTCTGAATTTCTGGTCGTAAATAATTAGTATATTTACGATAAGTGTCAGTTACAGTAATAGCAAGTGGTGAATCAAGGAAAACGGGTATTGGCTCAATATCGTGAGCTTCCACCATATTATTGATTTCAAACAACATAGATTGTGTTCGCTCTAATGAAAAAGCCGGAATAATCAAAGTACCATTTTTGGCTTTAGTGTCTTCAATATAATGACGCAAAAGCGCAGTTCGCTCTTCTACTTCCTCATGTAGCCTATCTCCATACACACTTTCCATCACCAAATAATCATAGTCTTTAGGAATAACAGGCGCCCGCAAAAGAGGCTGAGGGATATTACCCACATCTCCAGTGAAAACGATCTTTTTATCACCGCGCACTAAATGCACCATACCTGAGCCTAAAATATGCCCAGCATCGGTATACCAAGCTTCAATATCCTTACCAAGTGTAAACTTATCTTCGTATTCTACGGCCTGCCACAATCTCAAAGCCATGTCGATATCCTCCTCTTTATATAAGACCTCCTGTCCAAATCTCTTGGCTTCATATTGCATAACCTTAAGCGCGTCACGCATCATTACTCCCGCCAGTTCTTTAGTCGGAGTAGTGCTGTAAATTTTTCCAGAGAATCCATCGCGAACCAATTTTGGGATTCGCCCAATATGATCGGCATGAGCATGTGTCACTAGTAGCACATCTATTACTTTTGGATCATAAACAAATGCCTCAGCGTTTTTATTCATGGCAAATTTATCCCCCTGCACCAATCCGCAATCTACCAAAATCGCCAATTCACCGGTATCGAGCATGAAGTTTGCTCCTGTAACTGAGCCGACACCTCCATAAAAACCTAAAGTTGATTTCATATATTATTTTCCTATTGTACGTGAAGAAAAGAAAAAATAACTTAATAGTCCACCGATCAAGCCGATCACCAAATCAGTTCTGGTGTCATTGACATAATTATTGGAAATAGGCTTACCGAGAGTTAATTGAAAAATTTCCCAACCAATAATAATTAAAATAAATAAAAATATCGGATTAAAGATCGGTTTTTTAGACAACTCCATCAACCAAGGCTTTTTACTACGAAAATAAAACCAAGTTGTCATAACTAAAAAACCACCAAACAAATGCATGGGAATATCGAGCCAAGTGTAATACCAGTACAACCAAGACACTGTGAAGAAAGTATGGAGCACGGCCAACAAAAACCAAGAGGTGAATAAAATTAGGCCGAAGTAAGTCTTCATACTACTTATATTACTCCAAAAGGCATGAAAAAACACCTCGTAAGAGGCGTACTTTCAAGGGAACCACCACGTATGCTCCTAGAATCTCTAGGTGGGTACCATTTCCAAGCGGTGTCTGAAATTTCTTGCGAATTCTCATGGCCTCTTGAGACTGCTGGCGACCCTGCATAAATGTTTAATCGGAACATACGTTAATGTGGTTCCTTTAGTATGGTACTACTAAGTATTTATTTTGGCAATTGATAAATGGAAAAACACACTACTTAGTAATTAAATAGTGTGTCAATTAAATGTTTTTTATTCTTCATATAAAACTGGACGTTTATGGGCACAACCATCTAACTCTTCATCGATAAGCTGATCTGTAAAATCCTCATTGTCGTCTTCATCAGTATTTTCCGGAAAACCTAAATCACCAGTCAACTCATCACTGTTCAAATAAGAATTTTGATCTGTTTCAAAAGAATCTTCTTCTATCAAATGCTCTTTTTTTGACATAATATGCCTCCAAATAGTAAATGAAAATGTACTACCATCTTTTACTATACAACTAAATTCCAAATTATCAATTATTTAAAATTAAAAAAAAGCCGAGTGGATGCTTCACATCCACTCGGCTTTTTTAGCTCACCTTCTACTATTCATCAACACCATCTAAATTCACGTCGTACAAAATTCTTTCTTGCGCAGTTGTGTACTTCATAATATCATCTTCCTTAAACCAAATAGCGATTTCTCGTTCGGCTTCAGCTGGAGCATCAGAACAGTGCACTAGATTTCTCACGGCACGATTTTCAAAAGAAGCATGTCCGTATGAATCGATAGTATAATCACCACGAATAGTACCGACATCAGAAGTGGTTGGTTCGGTAGTACCTACAATCTTCATTACCACTTGCACAGCTTGATTTCCTTCAAATACCATCGCTACTACTGGCCCTGCGGTCATATACTTCACAATAGTACGGATAATATCGCGACCATATTCAATCGGCTCTTTGTCTATAGGTAGACCTTGAGCCATTAAATCGTTTATCACATTGGTTCCCTTCTTCAAAAACCATTCGTCGGTTTTGTTGTAATGTTGGATCAAACGCTCTTCATCAGGGACAAACATTTTCATGGCTGTACACTTGAGACCAGTACGTTCAATCCGCTTTACAACCTCGCCGACGAGGCTTCGTTGAACCGTATCAGGCTTCAAAATAATAAATGTTCGTTCTTGGTGTGGAAATTTTTTCATAATAAATACTTAAATATGCCCGCAGTATAGCCTTTATAGGCTTAATATTCAAGCGTTTTTGTTATACAAAAAGCAATAATACCCAGATTTTAAATACAAAAAAAATACCACTCCGTTTTTGTCGAAGTGGTATTAAATCTAAATCTTTAGAACTTATTATTGAATCAAGGAATTTTTCCTCCCTGCTTCAATCCCATTTGTATAAACCGCATTTTCGGACAAATCTTTTTCATCCACAAAACTTACAAAAACTCCATCTGGATCACCATCAGTTGTTTCAGACAGCAAGACGGCTGTGAAGCCAACCATTCCTCTAGGAAAAGTAGTCGTACTGCTCATCGAAGCTCCTGTCGCTCCACCCAAAAATACTGATGAAGGGGTGGCACTACCGCCACCGCCCACACCGAGACTAAATCCTGTGGAACCAACAGCTGGTGTCACCACTCTTGCATTATTAGCAATAAATACCTTAATTTCCTCATAACCTTTAAGGTCACGAGTAATCTTTTGCAAAACTTCATTACGAAGTGAAGCAAATGAAACATCAAGAGCATCTCCAGGTTTTGCAGTAGCAGTAATCATTCCTACACACTTATAATAACCACGAACACCAACTTTTATCATACTAGATCTTCTAACAAAAGGTTTGTCCGCCTCTTGTAAAACATAATCAATATGTGGTACAAAGTTGATTCTTTCATCATCAAACCAGCTGGTCATTTTCCTTTTAGCGATATTTATTCCTGCTACCGCCCTAGATGGACAAACTGACTCGAGAACGTCAGTCACATAAATTCCTGCCTCATTAAAAGTTTTTCCTAAAGGACCAAAAATTTGTGGTGTTTGATTTACCATAGGAAATCCTGGTATAGGTGGCGAAGTTGGAATACTGGTTCTTGACTGAATTATCGTGTTTTGAGTGGGTGACACAGCACCAATTGCCGCATTTGAATCCCCAGACACAGCTTCAGCATTTGAATCCCCAGTTATTGCCGAAGACTCAGAAACGGAAGACGCTCTGCCACCTGTAGCACTAACGTCAACCACACTATTATTTCCATTCGCATTTGCATTTGCTCCTGCATTTGCTCCTGCCGTAGCACCAGCCGTTGACTGTGCAAAGGTAGAACTAGAAAAAAAACATAAACATAAAAACGAAATCAATACTGTTTGCATTGATATATTTTTCATCTCTATTCCCTCTTTAAAAATTGAAAAGATAATAAATTAATAGCGGAGAGTAAACTCTCCGCTATTCACTACTTCACTTTAATTTTAATGGTGAAAGTGGCTATGCCAATTATTGGCAACTGCATTCACCGTCGCACCAGCCGAGGTGACAGCTGTACCGTTCTTCACTGAAGAAGTGGTGACAGTCTCTGACCCAGCCGAAGCCGATGACGAGCCTTTATTTTGCAGTGCTATTGCACCTGTGTTCACGGAAGTAAGAATATCACTCTGACCTCCCTGAGCAGCACCGTACTGTTCGGTTGCGGAATTAACCGCAACTTTTCCAGTAGGACTATGTGCCTGCCCTCCTCCCACGCCAACAAAGCCGACTTCGGAGGTACCCTTACTGGTAAACGCACCAGCATTGGTTGCACTGCTTACAAAGACACCACTTTTTCCATACTGACCACCTGCGAAGGTGTAACTAGACACCATCAATGCTACAGCAGCAAACACTAAAGTAGTTTTTTTCATCTTCTTACTTCCTTTTTTCAAAGTTTAGAAAAAGCGTAAAATACGCTCCGTTTAGGTGATTTTCAAATGTTCAATTTCAAAAAACAAAAAGATCATAAGAAGTAAGCTGACTTGACTGTAAAATACGTACACGAGTCACCTCAATCACCCGCGCCAAAAGTATCACGTATATACACAACTGTCACTATTGACACGAATAATATTTAATTGTTTATTGGTTAGACAGTTTTTGTGAAATTACTGATAGTTTTTATTACTTCGTTAAGATTACCAACACTAATTTTACAAAATACTGAAATTCATATATACTGAAAATATGAATACGATTAAGCTTCAACAACGTGGATTGATTACCCTACCCAAAAAATTGCGCAATCTCCTAGCGATTGAAGAGGGGCAAGTATTGCGTATTGAAGTATCTGGCAATAAAATTATCTTGGAACCACAACTTTCTTCACTCGATACAGAACTGGCTAAAGACATAAAAGAAAGTCTAGACGATATTAAAAAAGGCAGATTTATTGAGTTTGGTTCAATTGATGAATTTCATAAAAAACTAGATCGCTATGAAAATAAAGCTTAGCGAAAAAGCGATTAGGCAATACCTTTCCTTACCCAAATTAATACAAAAGAAAGCTGACAAACAATTTGCTTATTTGTTAGAAAACCACCAACACCCCTCACTAAACATAAAAAAGTATCAAGGTTTTGAAGATCTTTGGCAAAGCAGAATCGATAAAGGCTATAGATTTTACTTTTATATCATCGACCCAGATTACATAATCATTTCGATAATTAAACATCCGAAGTGATTTTTTTGAAAAAGTAGATAATATATTTGATAAACTAATTAGTTAAAATAATTTTCCACCTATTTTAACTTCAACTAATGGTGTAATAATTGTAGCTTCCCCGCTATCCGCTTTAGGATATTGAACACCTAAACAAAGAAATTCTGAAATTACAGAACCAATTTGTCTTGTATCAAAATTCAAAACCCCAAGAATAAGTTTCCCCTTAAGTTCTTCTTCTGAATGCTGAGTAAAACGCCCTACTGAAGTTTTTATACCAAACTTACCAAAATCTGCTTTGATAACATAGGCTGGTTTTGGCGCGTCTGGTGCGAGCGTTACAGAAATTACTCGCCCCACTCTTATTTCTAATTTATCAAAAGTATCTTCTTTTGAAACAACAGATTTAATATCTTCACTCATAGTGATTATTCAATATGCTTAAAATTGATAAAGAAAAATAATTACCTCGTCAAAATCACTGGACCATTTTCAGTAATCGCTACCGTATGCTCGAAGTGAGCGGAAATTGAGCCGTCGGTGGTGTAAACACTATAGCCATCACCCTCATCATCAAAGTAAACATCTTTTTTGCCAGCATTTACAATCGGTTCAATTGCATAAACGTGTCCAACTTCAATTTTTGGACCAGTACCAGCTTTACCAAAATTAGGAATAGTTGGTTCTTCGTGCACTTTGTAACCCACACCATGACCACACAAAACTTCCACCACTGAAAATCCGCGTGATTCTACAAACTGTTGAATAGTGGCGCTGATGTCACCAATTCTATTTCCTGCTTTTGCCATTTTAATCCCATGCGCTAAAGCCTCTTGAGTTACAGCCAGAAGTGACTTAGCTTCAGCCGAAATTTCACCCACCCCAACCGTGATGCCCGAATCCACTATCATACCCTTGTAGCCGATCGACATGTCGATATTGACCACATCCCCCTCTTTCAAAATCACCTCTTCACTCGGAATACCGTGCTGAACACAATTATTGACCGAAACACAAACTGCAGCTGGGTAAGGATAATCAGCAAAGCTGGGGTGATAACCGAGAAGTACCGGCTCAACACCATACTCCTCCACCAGTTCCATCGCTCGATCATCAATATCAAGCGTGGTATTTCCTACTACTGCTTCTTTTGCCAATTCTTTAAGACATTTGGCTAAAATCGCACCGGCTTCTTTTAGAATCTCAATTTCCTCTGGTGTTTTTTTGGTGATCATATTTATTTTAGTTTAAGCGCTACCAAAATCTGCTCATGAACAGATTCTATAGAATTATTGCCGTTGATATCGTGCACAGTAGCATTGCTCTTTTGACGATAGTATTCTAGTACTGGCAAAGTATCTTCACGATACCAGCGCAAACGACTCTCAATCGCCTCTAAAGTATCATCGGCTCGAGCACGACCAAGCATTCGCTCACGCACAATCTCTTCCGGTGTATCGAGATTAATAACTTGAATATGATTTCTTTCAAAGAAGGTAAAGGCCCCCTCTAAAACTTGAGCTTGCGACACAGTTCTCGGAAAACCGTCAATTAATAAGTGACTATTTGGGTCAAGTTCATTTAACATCTCCTGTCCCCATAACACAAAAGTTAGAAAATCTGGTTGCAAAATACCCTGTGACAAAGTGTTAGTTATTTTATTTTTTGCAAAAGTATCAGCTCTGGCTGTCATAGCACGAAACAAGCGACCAGTTTGGATTTCTAATAATTTCCTTTCATTATCGAGCTGTGAAATAACTGATCTCACTTTATCAATCTGAGTTCCCTTTCCACTACCTTGTGGACCAATAAAAATAACGGTTAATGCTTCCATAAAATTTAATTTATTAAATACTTAAAGATTTTTTCTTGAACGGTTTTTGAATCTAAAGAGCCATCAATATCAATCAAGGTGCCTTTGTCTCTAAAAAATTCGATAGACTTGGTGGTGTAGGTTTGATATTCTGCCAAGCGGGTATCTACTGCTTTAGGATTATCAACCACATCACGGGCACGCATAGCACTCCGCGCATGAACTTCTTCATCACTGACATCTAAATTAAAAACTATATATGGACGACCAATCATTTCATGGATTTCATGAAAAAGTTCAGCTTCATTTGGTTTCTTAGCTACCCCCTCAAAAATCACTCGTTCATCAGTAAACTGAGTAACAATCGCGTGCGTCATCCAATAAGAAGCGACCCACTCTGGAATTAATAATCCAGTTTCGTAAATTTCTTTGATTTTCTTGCCAAAAACAGTTGGCAATTGAGCCGTCTCGCGGACTTTATTACCGTTTGAATAAATAATTCCACCAAAATGACTACTGATAGCATTGGCTTGAGTGCCCTTGCCAGAGGCGATTTTACCCATAAAAACAATACTTTTATATTTAGTTTTATATTCCATAGTCAACCGAGAGTATCAGTTTTTTGCCTCATTCGCAACCGCTTTTTATGATATGCTACTATCATGGAAAGAAAACATATCATTACCATTTCAGGCAAACCGGGAAGCGGAAAATCTTCAACCTCCGACAAAGTGGCAGAATTATTGGGATACACCAGATACTCTTCAGGCGATATGGTACGAAATATCTTAGCACGTGAACATATGACCTTGGCTGAATACAATGAAAAAGCCAACGATGACCACGCTCTTGATACTAAAGTCGATGAATATCTGCGCGGACTTAGAAACAAAAAAGATGTGATTATTGATTCTCGTCTCGGTTTCTATTGGTTACCAGAATCTTTTAAGGTTTATTTAGATCTTGATATGCAGGTAGCGACAGTACGTATCTTTAAAGATGCTGTGAGCAACAACATGCGAACTAAAAGTGGCGAAGTTGCCAGTTCCCTTGATTCCGTCAGTAAACAAGTGCAAGAACGCATGGAAAACGAAAGGCGACGCTTTAAGCAAATGTACAATGTCGACCCATACAATATCGAACACTTTGACTTAGTTATAGACACCTCACGTCACACCCCACAAACTGTAGCTTTGACTGTCTATGATCATTACCGACAATGGCTAAAAACTGACACTTGGAAACAAGTAAGAAGCTCTATTCCACTTGGATACTCATTTAAAAATCAATATTAGAGGAAACAAAAAGCCAGAAAAACCAGTCCCTAGGGACTGGTTTTTTCTGGCTTTTTGTTTTCAATGTACCTCTAGTACTCTCGAAGTGATATCTGAGCATCAAGTCGACGAATCAAGTCTAGAACTACCTGCACCACAATCAACACCGCTGTACCCCCAATCGCTAGAGCTGCAATACCGGTTGCCATTTGCATACCAATCGGTAACACTGCTACAAAGCCAAGGAAGATAGCACCAACAAGAGTTAAACGAGTGATCAAACCACCAAGATATTCTGAAGTATGGTTACCTGGACGAATACCGGGGATATAAGCACCATTTCTTTGTAAGTTCTTAGCCACATTCTCTGGGTCGAAAGTTACTGCAGTATAGAAGAAAGTGAATAGGAAAACCAAGACAAAGTAGATAGCACCGTAGATCAGCTGATTGTTAAGGATAGAAGTCACTGTCTCATTAGCTCCTGCCACCCAAGACAAATTGAAGGCTGAAAGAATGTTTAGCACCATTTGCGGGAAGAGCAAGATCGATAGCGCGAAGATGATCGGAATCACTCCAGCCTGATTGAGACGAAGTGGTAAGTATGAAGAACTACCTCCATAAGTTGCTCCTCCTCGACTTTGTTTGGCGTAAGTAATCGGTACCGGACGCTCAGCTTCAGTCATGAATACCACCGCATAAATAATGAAGAGGGCAACAAAGCCGAATCCTATATACAATGGTAATTGTGACGGATCAAAAGTAAAAGCCAATTGACTAACGGTCGATGGCAAAGTTGCTACGATACCAGCAAAGATGATAATTGAAACACCGTTCCCGATACCGTATTCGGTGATTAATTCACCGATCCACATAAGGAGCATAGAACCAGCTACCACCAAGATCACATTAACTACGAAATCAAAGGTAGAAAGTCCAGAGATAACCCCCTGACTCTGTAGAAGAGTTAGGAAGCCAAAACCTTGTAGAACAGCCAAAGGTAAAGTCAAAAGTCGGCTGATTTGAGTAAACTTTGCACGTCCAGCTTCACCCTCCTCAGTGTGCATACTCTTGATTTTTGGTGACATCACCGTCATCAACTGCATGATGATAGCCGCTGTAATAAACGGCCCTACACCAAGCATTACGATTGACAAGTTGGCCAATCCACCACCAGAGAAGATGTTGAGTAATCCTAGGAATTGGTTGTTGGCAAAAAATTGTTGCAAAACCGCTTGATCAACTCCTGGAATCGGAATTGACGCTAGCATTCTAAAAATGACCAGTGCTCCAAGGATAAATAAGACTCGATTTCTAATCGCCGGTTCGGTGAAGACTAGAGTAAGTTTGCGGAAGAATTTTTGCATACATTACTATAGTACCTATTTTGTAACAATTCCACCAGCTTTTTCGATTTTTGCCTTAGCTGTCTCTGACATCTGACAGTTTTCAATAGTTAATTTCTTAGTGATTTCTCCTGTAGCTAAGATCTTTACCTTTGGTACACGTCTACCTACTGCACTGATGACCTTATTTGCCACCAGAGTCTTTGGAGACACTGTATCACCAGCGTTAAATACTGTCTCTAAACGAGATAGATTTACTACAGCGATTTCTTCTCTTTCACTATTTACAGTGCGAGCGCGATTTTTACCGTGCCCACGAAGCTTTGGAAGCTTCTTGATCTGGTCGCGCATTTCTGGACGCATACTGTTACCAGTACGAGCGGTCTGACCCTTTCCTCCACGACCAGAAGTCTTACCACGCTTTCCACCAAGACCGATTCTTTTGGCGGTCTTTCTTGGAGAAGTTGGTTTTAGTTCATGTAACTGCATACTAATTATTTCCTTAGAAGTTTAAGCGCTTCGACAGCGGCGCGAGCATTGTTAAGTTTGTTCTTACTACGTGAGAAGATTTTGGCAGTCACATCCTTCACACCAGCGTGTTCAAGAACGGTACGTACTGAAGATCCTGCTACTAGTCCACGACCAGGTGCCGGCATAATCATTACCTCACTTGAAACATACTTTGTATGTACATCGTGTGGAATACGGCTCTCCTTGTCCATTGGTACGATAATCATGTTCTTCTTAGCATCACGAATCGCTTTTTCGATTGCGGCTTGAGTATCACCAGCTTTTCCAATACCAACTCCCACCTTTCCTTTCTTATCACCAATCACCATCGCTACTGAGAAACTGAAACGACGACCTCCAGCCATAACACGAGTTACGCGACGAATACTAATGATTTTTTGGTCAAATTCTGGACGTGCGCGTTCTGGACGACCAGCGCCACGTCGTGGACGACGTTGATTTCTTTTGTCTGCTCCTCCTTGTCCCCGTCGACCGCGTTCAGTTCTTTCTGAACCAGCGACAGCGGGTGCATCGGTAGAGGTTTTCACCTCAAGCTCTGGCGTAGCGCCAGTTGTAGCTTCCTGCTGTTTTGTTTCTGACATTATTTTTTTCTTATGAAAGTAATGAATTTAGCAATACTTTCGTTTATTAATTTAGAATACCAAGCCTCCAGTTCGAGCACTATCAGCTAGCGCTGCCACGGCTCCTTGGTAACGAAAACCACCACGGTCAAATACAATAGTATTGACACCGATAGTTTTAGCCTTACTAGCAATATCTGTACCAACCGCCTGAGCGCGTTCAGTCAAAGTCTTACCTTCAACCTTACGTGAATCAGAAGCTGCTAGTGTCTTACCAGTAACGTCGTCTATTAGCTGGGCGTAGACAAAGCGGTTACTGCGGAAGATAGCTAGGCGTGGGCGTTCTGCCGTACCCGACACCTTAGCCCTAATCCGATTATGGCGAGATACTCGCTTACTTGTTTTATACTGTGTTTTTTCCATATATCAAATCGAATTATGGGCTTACGCAGCCTTCTTACCTTGTTTGCGAATAATAAACTCTCCACGATAACGAATACCCTTACCTTTGTATGGTTCTGGCTTGCGTACCTTGCGTACATTTGCTGCAAACTGACCCAAAAGCTCTTTATCGATACCACTAAGAGTGACGACACTTTTTTCTACCAAAGCAGTAATTCCAGCTGGAATTGCTAGTGGTACTGGATGTGAGTAGCCCATATTTAGAACAATCTCACTTCCCTTTACTTCAGCGCGGTATCCTACACCTTCGATTTCTAGGATCTTAACAAAGCCTTCAGTTACACCTTTGATCATATTACGCACGTGAGCAGCGTAGGTTCCCCACAAAGCTGGTGCATTAACCGTCTTATTTGGTGTCAAAGTAATAGTATTGCCGTCAATAGCAATATTTACATCTGGTCGGACTGGCTTCTCTAGAGTTCCTTTTGGTCCCGTCACCTTTAGTAATCCACCATCACATGTGACTGTGACTCCGGTTGGAATGGTTACTGGTTGTTTTCCTAATCGACTCATACTTTTACCAAATGATGAAGAGCTGTTCACCTCCTACATTTTGCGCTTTAGCTTCCTCGTTTGTGAGGATGCCAGCTGGTGTAGAAAGTAGCATATGCCCTTTACCAAACTTAACTCTGTGAATATCTGCGACCTTTGTGTACAAGCGGCGACCTGGTTTTGAGATACGCTTTACGCCATCAATTCGATGTCGTCCGTTCTCATACTTTAGAGTTACCACTAGTAACTTCTGTACCTTATCTTTCTTCCCTTGTTGCTCGGCCTTTTCAATATATCCGGCTGCGACTAACTTGTTCGCGACTGCATGACGAAGCTTAGAATATGGCATTTCTACTTGTTTCTTGCCTACTACTCCAGCGTTCTTCAGTCGAATGATCATGTCGCCAATAATATCTCCTACCATGATGATTTCTTAACTCCTGGTATATGTCCTTCGTGGGCCAACTCGCGGAAACAGATACGGCAAGTATCAAAATCTCGCATATATCCTCGCTTTCGGCCACACAGCTTACATCGTCTTACGACTTGGCAAGCAAACTTTGGTTCGCGCATCGCGCGAAGCTTTACTGATTTTCGTGCCACTTTTGTGTTTGTTTATGGGATAGTATCACGTAGTTTGTCGTGACTTACCCCCTGATAATCGCCGAGTCAAAGACTGGGCAGCGAACTATAGGTTTTTTGTTGGTGACCTATAATGTCGCCTTGCCCGCTACAGTACCGAAAAATAAGGATAAAGTCAACCTACTAATAGGTGTCTGTGGACAAAACTTTAAAAAATGTCATTATAATTATAGATACACAAGTAGAGATTATGATTTATTTTTAAATTAGGAGGAATTTATAGTGAAAGATATGATTTTGGCTCCATTTTGGTTACTTCTGTTAGTACTTTTATTTTTTGTAATGGGATTAATCGGAAAATTTTATAAAACTGACAGAAAATATTAAATTTAATCACACTTCAAAAACCCCCGAAAAACGAAGTTTTTCGGGGGTTTTATTATTTCTCTTACAATCAATTATTTGTTTTGCAAAGGTAAACCAATATGACGCAAGAAAGCTTCGGCCTCTTTCTTGTCACTAGCGGTAGTTACAATCGTAATCGCTAATGAAAAAACGTCTCTGATTTCTTCGTCACCACACTCTGGGAAAATCGTATGTTCCTTAATACCAATAGTGTAGTTACCCATTTCATCAATCGCTGTTACCTTTAGTCCGCGGAAGTCGCGAGTTTGTGGCAAAGCTAGGTTGATCAACTTATCTAGGAAGTGCATCATGCGAGCACCACGTAGAGTTATTTGGTAACCAATGATATCACCCTCACGTAGCTTGAATGAAGCAATTGATTGCTTCGCTGGTCGCGGTGATGGTTTTTGACCAGTGATTTGAGCTAGACGATCTTGGATTAAAGCAATTTTCGCTTTGTCCTGAACACGGCCAGTACCCACTGATACCACTACCTTTTCTACTCTTGGAGCTTGCATGACATTGGTATAACCAAAGTCTGTCTTCATAGCGCCATAGGCATTTTTGATGCGAGTTTGTGTTGTTTCCATATTATAGTTTCTTACCGCTTGGGCGGGCAACACGCACTTTCTTTCGTTTCTCACCCTCACCTTCAATGCTGTATCCCACACGTACTGGCTTGTCGCCTTCTAGTAAAGCAACATTAGATACGTGGATTGGTAAACTTTTTTCGATAATTTGACCTTGTGAACGAGTGCGACGATTCTTTTGGTGCTTCTTCACCACATTCATTCCTTCGATAATTACTTGTTCGGTTCTTGGCAAGGCAGTCAAAACTGATCCTGTCTTACCTTTATCTTTTCCGGCAATGATCTGCACGGTATCTCCTTTTCTAATTTTCATAGCTATATCATTAACGACTCTTTATACCACCTCTGGTGCTAGAGAGACTATTTTCTGATAACCAGCTTCTGATAGTTCACGAGGAATCGGACCAAACACGCGGTTAGCGCGAGGCTCCTTCTTTACCTTGTCGATAATAACAACGGCGTTATCATCAAAACTTACGTATGAACCATCCTTTCGACGGAAAGGCTTGCGCTGACGCACAATCACTCCGTACACAACATCTTTCTTCTTGATCTGCTTTCGTGGCTCAGCAACTTGTACTGAAAGCACCACGACTTCACCTAATTCTGCATAGCGCTTTTTTGATCCACCAAGTACTTTAAATACTCGACCGATCTTACCGCCAGAGTTATCAGTGATCTTAACAATTGTTTGTGGCTGGATCATACTATTTTGTCTTTACAAGTTCGAAACGCTTTCGTTTTGACAACGGGCGTGATTCCTTAATATCGACCACATCTCCTTCTTTCGCAGTATTACCTGCATCATGTACCAAAAACTTCTTCGTGCGTCGCATGAACTTCTTGTATTTTGGATGCTTCACATAACGCTCGACAGCTACCGTTATAGTGTCTTGCATTTTGGTTGAAACTACAGTTCCACGCAAGGTACGACGATTTGATACAGTTGTTGTATTTTCAGTAGTCATACTCATTATTTAGCGTCATTGTTACGACGACGAGTTGTTAATTCGGTTAGTGCCTGAGCAATTTCCTTCTTGGCACCATTGATGATACCAGCCTTGCGACTGAATTTATCTTTAAAGCGTTCAGCACGAACTGTTTCGCGAGCAGTATTTACCAACTCAACCAGCTCTGCTTCCGACTTATTTCTAATGTCTGACATTTTAATCATAAGTAAGTATATTACGCTGTCGTTTCCTCGCGACCAACGAGCTTACCTTGTAATGGAAGCTTGGCGCAGGCCTTTCGAAAAGCTTCACGTGCTACCTCTTCAGAGACACCTTGTACCTCAAAGAGAATACGTCCAGGATGAACTTCAAACACATAATGATCCAAATCACCTTTACCCTTACCCATCGGTACTTCAGCCGCTTTCTTGGTCATTGGCTTGTCGGGGAAAATACGGATCCAAATTTTTCCGGTCTTGCCGATAGTTCGTGAGATTACACGACGAGCCGCTTCAATTTGATTGGAACGCACACGTGATGCTGAAGTCGCCTTAAGACCAAAGGTACCAAAAGACACAGTGATACCTCGAGTATCAGGAGTGTTTCTTTTAGCTTCGCTTTGTCTACCGACTTGCCATTTACGGTGCTTTACTTTTTTCGGAAATAACATATGTATTTTAATTAACCTTTACGAGGTGCCCGAGACTGACTTTGTCGTGGAGCGGCTTCTGCTTGACCGCTTTTACGATCAGCAAAAACTTGTCCGCGATAAATCCAAACCTTAATACCAATCGCACCATAAGGTAGACGAGCAGTAACACGAGCAAAATCAATATCTGCGCGTAGAGTTTGGAGAGGAATTCGACCCTTCTTTAATTCCTCCTTTCGTGCCATATCTGCTCCACCAAGACGACCAGAAAGAATAATACGTACTCCTTCTACATCGCGATTGGCCATAACTTTTTCAATCGTTTGCTTCATGACGCGACGGAAAGTGAGACGTTTCTCAAGTCCTTCAGCAATCATTTGTCCAACAATGTTAGCACTTGATTCTGGAGAACGAACTTCTTCAATATCAAGCTTAATTTCTGGTTTATTGGTTAGCTTTTGTGTTCGAAGTAACATATCAACCTCTTTCTTGAGCTTGATTACTCCTTCTCCACTACGACCAATAATAAGTCCAGGACGAGCAGTTTTAATAATAATGCGAATATCTTTTTGGTTGCGTTCAATTTCAACCTTATCAACTGACATACCTTTCAACTTCTTCTCAAGAAGACGTCGAATTTCGGCATCAGAGCGTAGATATTCACGAAACTTCTTTGGATCAGTAGTAAACCAACGACTCTTCCAATCGCGATTGACCCCGATACGTTGAACATATGGATGGGCTACGTGTGTCATAGGTATTATTTCTCGCCGAGTTCGACTGAGATGTGACTATTTCGCTTATTAATGCGTGACGCAGAACCGCGAGCACGAGGCATGAATCTCTTCAAAACCGTTCCCTTATCAACTGCTACTTTCTTAATAAAAAGACGATCGGTTGATTTACCAGCTTGTACCGCATTGGCTACAGCTGATTCGATAACCTTAGCAAATGGACCAGACGCTCGCTTATCAACAAAGCGGAGCATGGCAAGGGCTTCGGTAACTTTCTTTCCGCGTACCACATCAGCCACCAAACGTACTTTACGAGGTGATTGACGGTAATTTTTTAGAATTGCTTTCATATCCTACTTTTTACTAGAGGAAGCTGATTTAGCGGCTTTTGCAGCATCAATTTCAGCTTGCTTCTTCTTCTGCTCAAGTTCTTTTTGCATCTTACCTCCGTGACGATGGAATTTCTTAGTTGGTGAAAATTCTCCTAAACGGTGACCTACCATTTCTTCAGAAACAGAAACTGGAATATGTTCTTTACCGTTATGGACACCAAACGTGAAGCCAACCATTTCCGGAGCAATTACGCTATCGCGCGCCCAAGTCTTGATGACAACACTCTCTCCGGGTTTTTTACCGGCGATCTTCTTCAGCAACTTCTCATCTACGTATGGTCCTTTATAGAGTGATCGTGACATACATTTAACTATACGAATAATAACGCATTGATAATGCGTTTTTTGAGAACCTCTTGTAAAGAAAGGTAACGGCCGTCCTTAACAGAGGTTCTCAAAGCTTTATAAATCAACTTCTTCTTAACTTTTTGTGAGGTGACACTAAGAATTTAGATAGATTCTTAACTCCTCACTGAGGTTGGAACTTGGCTAGAGTACCGAAAAAAGACGGAAAAGTCAATGAAAACGTACATATTGCCGATGAAAAAAACCGAGTTTACCCTCTGGAAAACTCAGTTTTCTGATATTTTTTGGTTAAATTCAGTTTTTTACAGCTCATCCAAAGCTTCTTCAATCAATTCTTCGGCTTCTTCTGCCAAATCAACGGCTTCGGAGTAATCCTCTTCATCAAGCGCCATATCAGCCTTCTTTAGATTGCGCTTGGCATCATCAAGTAATTCTTCCGCTTCGTCAATATCTTCACCATTGGTCTCAGCTTCAGATAATTCATCTTCCGCTTCGTCAAATTGATCCCAAACTTCCTTCACCAACTTCTCCGCGTCACGATCAGACACTAAATCAATCTCATCTTCGGCCTCATTTAGTAAATCTTCAGCGTCATTAGCATCGCTGATGGCTTGCTTATAGACACCATCAGCAAAGGCTTCCTCAGCTTCATCTAATAAATCTCGAGCTTCTTCTAAAAGATCTGGGGCGTCGCCCACATCTTCATTTTGATCCTCTGCATCAGCTATAAGTTCTTCTAGATCATCATAGAAATCCTCAACATCATCAAGTATATCCTCAGCTTTGCTTTTAGCTGATTCTCCACCAGCGTCTTCAAAGGAATCGGTAGCGTCATTTAAAACATCCTCGGCCAAACTTCCGGCTTCGTCATAGTCACCGTCAAAATAAGTCTTTATTGATTCTAACAGATCCTTTAATGATTCACGTGTATCTTCTTCAATATTTACAGCCTCATCTGGATCATCATCACGAACATTGTCTAGTTCGTCATAAGTATCTAGGATCATTACCATTGCAGAAGTGATCTGTCGCTCAGCGTCATTCTTAGCCTCAGAATCAGTGTCGGGTATATCAGCACTGACGGTGTCTTCAGTATCTGGTACGGGGTCTGTTACTACCACATTTTGACCTCCTTGTTCATTACTTAATTTTTTAACCAAATCAAGTAAGTAAGTAGCTTTTGATTTTTCACCAAACACGCCAGTGGCCGGGGTAATATTGTGCGATTGTTGCCATTTAATCAATGCTTCTTTAGTAAGAGCTCGAAACATAGAAGTCTCCTTTCCAACCGAACCTGGGCCACTCTCAGCAATTACAAAACCGCTGGCATTGAGATACTTTTGCAAACAACGCACCTCCTCACTGTCGGAACCCAGCTCCAAAGTAGCAGTGAAGCCACAATCTCCTGGCACTTGGGCTTGAGAAAATGATGGGGTGACTAAAAATAACAAAGCTGACAAAAGACTAACGATAAATATTAGACTGAAGCGATTATCGGCAAAAACATTCATAAGGAATTAATTAAAATTTAGATAATGCTCCAGTATAACATTTCCACTTTAAGTAATTAGCAAACAATTACCAACACGAGACTTTGAATTAGCGGTTTATAGAGACAAAAAACACCAAGCAAAAAATGCTTGGTGTTTCCTAAAAATAACGCTACTTACTACCGTAATAACGGCAAAAACTATCCACCTTGCCTTCAGGAGTTAGAACATGAGTACAACATGCTTCGATACGATCCGTATCCCAAGTTCTTGCATCCATGAATGGCTTAATAAAAACCATCTTTATATCCTGTTTAGAAATTCCTAACCTTTCAAGATATTCAGATAGACTATAGTTATCACAACCACAAGCATCCAGCGCATCATCCACATCAAAATTCATACGATTTACTATTAGTGGAGTAAATTGCTTCATTTCGACAAAGTCAGATACCGGAAACCACTGCCCATTTTTACGAACAAGAAATCCTATAGTGCCACAATTCGGATGACTACACGGCAAGGGCATCCATGAACCTAAATCCATAACACTTCCCTTTGCCACGCTATGAATAACATCAGCGACATTAATTGGGATTTCCAATTTCTTAGTTTTATCGTTCCTGCCGGAAATAAATTCAGGTTGATATACTACCCAACGCACATGATCATCTTGAAGTGCACGATTAAGTGCAGATGGGCAATCAAATTTATTATCATGTGATACTGTCATTACTAAAGCAATTGGAATATTTACCTCTTTACACCTATCTATCGCTCGACTTCTAATGTAACGAAAATCACCTCCCCTCAACTCATTCTGTCCAGCCTCAAGATCACCATCATACTGCAAGTAGATTCCGAATTTACCTTGAGGGATATTTTTAGCAAGCTCACCTACAAACAACGGATCGATAAGGCGAGTACCGTTGGTATTTAGAAGTACATCTGTAACTCTTGGTTCATTTTTAAGCCAAGACAAAATACGCATTAGCTCAGGATGAAGAGTTGGTTCACCTCCAGAAAGTTGTAGGATATCAATCTTGCCCTGCTTATCAAGAACACTCAATACTTGTGACTGAAAATCATCAAAAGATAGATAATTACTACTTATTCCACCAGAAGCTTTTGGACTATTTGCATAACAAGTCTCACAAGACAGATTACAATCATACACAATCTCAATTACCAAAGTACAGGTATGTAATTGACTAGCAGTTATTGCGTTTTCACCAAGCGGAGAGGTTGAACAATCACTACCAGGTGCACAACAATTAACTTCTCCATTTTTTGGTAAAAAATAGAACTGGGCGTCACTAGACAGTCTTGAGCTGGTAACACCATGATCTGAACAATACTTACGCATATAAATACGCGGTGGACTATCATTTGATCGCCAGACCTCGGCTGGTACATCACTGAAACATTCATTACATCTGGAACGCTTGTTTTTTACTAAAAGTGCCCCGTTACCACAAAAATGGTCTAGGGTTAAAGTGTTACCACAACACTCACCCCCTGAGGTTACAACTTCTCGATTATGACTCATTATATTCCCCTATCAAAGAGTTTTATGAAAAGAACTACTAAAGAACAACGAGGGTAATCTAACACAACTTAAACACCTTGGCGAGAAAAATATTTATACCTCAAATCATTTATGTACCACACAATAAAAGGTAGACAAATTAATTGAATACTATTTAAACCAAGAATAATTGGATTGGTATCTTTTAAAAACTCTATTCCAAAACGCAAAGAAAAATACAAAATAATAAAAGTTCTAAAAGCTATACCCGGTGTCTCAACTAAAAAGATTATAGTGGGATAAGTTGATTTTTTGGCAAAATAGTAGCCGACAAGAAATAGCAAAAGAAAAGTTATTTCATAAAGTGAGTTTGGATGCCTTAGCAATCCATCTCCCTGTTCCAAACACCAAAAATAATTACAAACTCCACCGACTGTACCATCTTGAACTCCAGCCACAAAACATCCGATCCGACCAATTATTATTGCTACAATTAATGGCACCAAAGCACGATTACCTGTCCAGACTTTTATTCCAAGTACTTTTTTTGCTATTTCAATACCCAAAATACCACCAACAATTCCACCAATGATTGTCTTACCAGAAAAATAATAAAAATAATTTGGAGGATTAAGAAAAAGTTCAGGATTTTCAAAAGCCGCTATCAAACGACTAAAAATTAAAGCTCCGATTAAAGCTCCGATGATTATATATATACGATATTCTTCACGAATTAAATCCTTATTTCTAGATCGTAAATATAAATGAACACCAATGATAGTGGCCAGCAAGTCAGTAGCGTAATGAAATATAACTTCCATGAATTCTATTTATAACGCTCCCCCAATACCCCAGACACCCCACAAAAGACCCCACCCACCTACAGCCAGAGCTAAGATAGTTATAATAATTCTTAATAAGATATTTCTTTTTAATCCTGTTATTTGGTCGACTTGGTTAATTTTTATAATACTAATAAAAGCAAGCACGGCTGCTGAAAGATAAATGATTGTGAACAGTGAAATATATGCAGATGGTCCCATCGCACACACTCCAAAACCTACAACATCTAAAATAAGAGCCCCTAGTAAATAGTAAAGTGGGCTCAAATCTTTTTTTTGATTTTGATTAGGATAATTTTGTGAGTTAACTTCATGACCAACTTCATGCTTAATCTCAAAATCAAAATCAACTATTGGATTATTAGCATCAAAAATAGAGACTAATTTATTTAAAACATCATCTATTTCCTCCTCCTTCCATCCTGAAGTTATCAAATTTACTCTAATCTTTTCGGGAGATTCGCCTGCGGAAAGTGAGCTATTTATGTAATCGACAAGTTCTTTATTTGGCATAATATATGGCTTATTTATTACTATAACATATGAAATTAGTAAAAAAAATAATTAATTTGTCTATTTATATATAATGTTATACTGAAAGTAATGAAAAACCTACGTGGTGGAACACACACCACCTTGACCGAAACAGCTGAAACCGTGGTCACCATACTGGAAACTATTCCGGGGGTAGAAATGATTTCCCCAGGAATAATCACTCAGGGAAAAAGCCAAAGTGGTAAACGCCGTATTACTGCCTGCTTTACCAACGCCGGCATGGAGCTGATAATTTCTGGCCAAGGTATCCAAAAGGTAGCCGTGCATTGCAACTCCGATTTAGCTCCGCACATTTTCTCCGCTTTATCTACTCACAAGAAATTTACCAACACGGAATTTAAGACGAGGGAGAAAAAGCCAGGGGTGTAATATTTAAAATCAGTTTTAAATATACTTAATAAAAAAATGTAATGATACAATACTAAAATTAAAAATTTTATCACCTAAACAAAAATATCAATGAGTTATTTTAATAGCCTAAGTTTTAGACAACAATTTACTAGCTTGGCTTTTTTGTCAGGTATTCTAAGTCTAATAACTGAATTTGAAGGGGGTTTTATGTTACTTATAATTTTAGGAGCTGGTCTTATTTATGGACTAATTACCCTAAAAGTAATATTGGCCAAATATCCAAAAAGAAACACAAAATACATTTGGTTAAAATTTTGTACAATCAGTTATTTGATTGCTTTTTTTATTTCCGCGCAAGATAGCTCGGGAGAATTTTCCAAATTAGAAAATCATAGCCTGTTTATTGGCGGTCTAATTGGCGCTCTGATATTAACCGTAGGCTTTAAAATGGTTATAAAACAAAACAATGAAACCATTCCTTTATTTAATATAATACTTATATTATTAGTTGGAGGTCTTATACCATCTGCAATCTACAATCTTATACTTAATAATGATTACTATGCAATGGTTTTGATTTACACTATATGGCCTATAGTAATTAGCTTTATGTTAGCCAGCAGCATTAAGAAAACCGTGTAACAAAAGTCACAAAAAACACCCCTGCGTAAGGGGTTTTTTGTTGTTTTACCGCTTTCGTCACGAATCACTAAGTATATTTGTTCGTTTTTGACTCCAAATCTACTAAGTGTTCGCGACCCCGTCTCGTGATTTTTCTTTTTGAGAAAGAAAAATATCACTGCGACTCGGGAAGAGATACGCACGCAACTCAAGTTGCTTGCTAAACAAAAAAGTCACTACTTGCGTAGTGACTTTTTTGTTTATCTCTTCCCGCCCATCAGCCGACCTGGCTTCCGACGTTCGACAATAAATACATTTGAATGCTTCTTTGGAGAACGAGTCTTTTGTCCCTTTCCAGTTGGACGACCTTGCTTTGTACGAGCACGGCGATGTCCTCTTGGAGCGCGACCTTCACCTCCTCCATGTGGGTGATCCACAGCGTTTTTAGCTGAACCACGAGTCTTTGGACGAAGTCCCATATGACGAGCGCGACCAGCTTTACCGAGATCCACCAAGCGGTGTTCTTCGTTTGATACTGAACCGATTGATGCCCAAGCAGTTGAAATTACTTTACGAATTTCGGTTGAAGGCATCTTTAGTAGAGTGTAATTCACGTCTTGGGCAACGACTTCAATGTGATTACCAGCAGAGCGAGCAATTTTTGCACCAGCACCTGGTTTTAATTCCACGTTGTATACAAAAGTACCAACTGGAATCGCTTTTAGTGGTAAACGATTACCAACTTTTGGCTTAGCTGTTTCAGAAACAATGATTTCATCGTGTTGTGCTAGACCTTGTGGAGCTAGAATATAACGACGTTCACCATCTCGATACAAAACCAAAGCGATAAAACCAGAACGGAATGGATCGTATTCAATAGTTTCCACTCGAGCTGGAATATCTTTCTTATCATACTTGAAGTCAATCAAGCGATAAGTTCGCTTGTTTCCACCACCGCGGTTTAAAACGGTAGTACGTCCGAAGCTGTTGCGTCCACCAGTACTTCTCTTTCCTTTAGTTAGAGATTTTAGTGGGTTACTTTGTGTTGATGTAAGTTTCTTCTTATATTCGATGACCGACCCATCACGTCGACCAGCAGAAGTAGGTTTATACTTTTTCATAGTTTAGACGAGATTAATGGTGTCACCCTTTTTAAGATAAACGTAAGCTTTTTTCGCTCCTGCCACTTTAACCATACGGTTTTTAGAGCCAGACAAACGATGAGCTGGTTTTTTATTAACGATGTTGACCTTCACCGGCGTCACGTTATAAAGAGCCTTAACTGCATCACGAACCAAAAACTTGGTAGCATCACGACGAACATTGAATGTATAAACATTTTGATCGCCTTGCTTTACCGCCTTTTCAGTAATGCGTAAACCGGAAATCACATTACTGAGATTACGGTCGATCGACATGGCCTTTGATACTACTTTTGTAGTAGCCACTGCAGTACCAGCTTCTTTATTTTCAGCATTTTGCTTTCGACTAAAGAGAGCCATAATAATTATTTCTTAACTGCAACAACTGGATTAGATACACGCTTAGAAATGATTTCTATTGTGTTATCTGGTTCAGCCATTACAACAAACTTGTAAGTAAGAAGATCAACTGGATTGATGTCTTTAGCTTGAATAACTTCAATGTTACCAAAGTTTCTAAAACTCAATTCAGCTTCTTCATTACGACCTGGTAAAATTACCAAAGCAGCATTCTTGCGCTTAGTAGCCAAAGTCACTTGTCCTGAACCTTTTGCTAGAGCAGCAATGATTTGCTTACCCTTAGATGCTTTTGGTTCGGTCAAAGCTAGAGAATCAACAAAGATGATTTCTGAATCACTTAGCTTCTTAGACAAAACTGTCACCAAAGCCTTGATACGTACTTTCTTGTTGATTTTAACTGAATAGTCTTTCTCCTTCTTTGGACCATGAGCTACTCCTCCACCAGCCCAGATTGGTGAACGATTAGATCCGTGACGAGCTCGTCCGGTACCTTTTTGCTTCCATGGTTTCTTACCTCCTCCTCTTACATCTCCTCGCCCCTTGGTATTGGCCGTTGATAAGCGAGCATTTGCTTGCATACCCACCACCACTTCGTGCACCAAGTCAGCATTCCACTCCACGCCAAAGAGGGTTTCTGGTAGAGAAACTTTCCCTACTTCGTTACCTTCATTTGAATATATTTTTGCGTCCATATTTCAATGCTTAAACTTAGATGCTACGCACCTCTACTAATGTTCCTTTTCGACCTGGTACTGCTCCTGAAACTAGCAAAATATTTTCTGCTGGATTTACTTGAAGTACGCGAAGATTTTTGACCGTAATAGTATCGCTACCCATACGACCTGCCATTCTTGTACCCTTTAATACTTTGTTACCAGTAGCACCAATTGCTCCCGGCTCACGTTCGGAGTGCTTTTGTCCGTGAGAACGGAAACCACCACCGAAACCATGACGCTTTACTACACCCTGAAAACCTTTACCCTTCGACACCGCCTTAACAGCAATCATGTCACCTGGAGTGAAGATTGAAGCATCAAATGTCGTATCTTTAACAATTTCAGATACTTTATTTTCTTCGTTGAACTTTGGTCGGTATTCTTTTGCATGAAGAACACCTTTACCATAATGACCTTTCTGAGCCTTGGCGACTCGGTGGTCTTTTTGTTCACCACTAGCTACCTGAACGGCATCGTAGCCGTCGATTTCCACGGTCTTAACCTGTGATACTCGAGCGGGTGCTACCTTTAGAATTGTAGCTGCTGTACAGATACCCTTTGCATCAAAGATCTGGGTCATCCCCGCCTTTGTTCCAATAATGAATTTCATTAAATGTGAACTAAACTAATAAATCAGCTTGTAAGACCGATACAAAAACCGCGCTTTTTGCGCAAATTTGCACCCTACCAGGGTACAAATCCGCACGCAAAAAGCGCGGTTTTGCCCATTGGTCTAGGGATAATTACTTATCACCTGTACGTAGGTCTTTCTAAAGCTCCCCGCAGTATACCGATTTTTAAGGATTTTGCAAGAACTATAATAAAAAGACTACTTTTAATTTAAAGTAGTCTTTTTTCTTTCAAGCAAAACCTTGCTCATCAAAAACATAAATACATTCCAACTCAGTAAAAGCTTCGTTTGCACAATTATATGAGCAAGCATGCACATAGATAATTTTCTCTAAGCAATCAATTCCCTGAAACATCAGTTCGGTTTCTTCACCGCAAGTAACGCAATATTCTAATTTAGAATCGCTCATCATTACCCTCTATTAAAAGAACTTTTAGTTTGCAACTATACACCAACCAGAAAATAAAACAAACCACCCTTGCGGGTGGTTTGTTTTTGATTCTATTGTTGGCAAACACTACTACATCATCTTCACATCAATATTCACTCCTGACGGTAGAGAAAGATTGGTTAGCGCCTCTACCACTTTTGGACTAGGATTTAGAATATCAATCACTCGCTTATGCATTCGCATCTCAAATTGTTCTCGCGCATCTTTATACACGAAAGTTGAACGATTGACTGTATATTTCTTAATCTCAGTTGGTAATGGAATTGGGCCGACCACCTTTGCATCAAACCGAAGAGCAGTATCAATTATCTGCTTAGTGCTTGCATCAAGGATCTTGTTTTCGTAAGCGCGGATCCTAATGCGTAGTTTATTGATTTCACCAGCAGTAGGTTTTACGTCTTTTTTAGTAGTATCTGTTGCCATAGTGCTTTACTTTAAATTTGAATCTAAAATTGGATTAAGCAACGATCTTAGTTACCACACCCGCACCTACAGTTCTACCACCTTCACGAATCGCGAAGTTTTGTTGATCCTCAAGAGCTACTGGAGCTACTAGCTTAACTTTAAACTTAGCAGTATCTCCTGGCATAACCATTTCTACTCCTTCCGCTAGAGTTACTTCACCAGTAACGTCTGTTGTACGGATATAGAATTGTGGCTTGTAACCTGAGAAGAAAGGAGTGTGACGCCCACCTTCATCCTTAGAAAGTACGTATACTTCTGATTCGAATTCAGTGTGTGGAGTTACAGAACCCTTCTTTGCAAGTACTTGACCACGGTGTACATCTTCCTTCTTTGTACCACGTAGAAGAATACCGGCATTGTCTCCTGCTTGTGCAGCGTCTAGTTGCTTGTTGAACATTTCAACACCTGTAACAGTAGTAGTAGCTGTATCTTTGATACCAACAATTTCTACTTCTTCACCTACCTTTACTGATCCACGTTCTACACGACCAGTTACTACTGTACCGCGACCTTCAATTGAGAAGATGTCTTCGATCGGCATTAGGAATGGCTTGTCTAGATCACGAACTGGAGTTGGGAAATATGAGTCCATAGCGTTTGCTAGCTCAATTACCTTATCACCCCATTCTGAAGTTGGGTTTTCAAGAGCCTTAAGACCTGAACCCTTGATGATTGGAGCGTTAGCACCATCATAACCGTTCTTGGTTAGAAGTTCACGAAGTTCTTCTTCTACCAACATGATCATTTCTTCATCATCTACCATGTCACACTTGTTTAGGAAAACAATGATCTTTGGTACACCCACCTGCTTAGCAAGAAGAACGTGCTCACGAGTTTGTGGCATCGCACCGTCTGTAGCAGCTACTACAAGTACAGCTCCGTCCATCTGAGCAGCACCAGTAATCATGTTTTTAATGTAGTCCGCGTGACCTGGCGCATCGATGTGTGCGTAGTGTCGACTTGGAGTTTCGTACTCAGAGTGTGAGAGAGAAATAGTAATACCTCGAGCTTTTTCTTCTGGAGCCTTGTCAATTTCGTCTACACCTTTAGTGGTAGCGCTGTAGCCATCACCTTTTTGGTTTAGAACAGTAAGGATCGCAGCGGTCAAAGTAGTCTTACCATGGTCTACGTGACCAATAGTACCTACGTTGATGTGTGGTTTTGAACGATCGAATGCACCTGCCATATAAATGAAAGATAAATTATTGTTATAAATCCGCACACAGCCGCTTTTAAAAAAGCCGTGCTCGAGCGTACATTCTAGGCGGCGCGAGAACAATCGCGCTTAGAATGAACACTCAAAGCGTGTGAAAGAGCAATACTATGTTCGCTCCACGCACAGACTAAAGCTGTGTGCGGTTCGGCAATAGTACCAAAGTCTGGGGGATTTGCAAGAGTTTGAGTAAATTCTAAAAAGCGCGACCCCTTCGGGGTCGCGCTTTTATAAAATCAAATTTTACACCTTTCTAATCTACGCAAAACTATAAAATTAACTATAATTCCAAACAATGCAACAATCGACAACAAAGCAGATAAAGCGTCCTGCATTCCCCCACTAGCAACACCACCCAAATTTATGATATTTTCAAGTATTAAAAATATCATAAAAATATACAACAAGAAACTCTGACGAAAATGATCATAAAATATTGGTTTTTCTATATTTTCAAATCTAATAATAAACTTTGTGAAGTACAGAAACACCAATGAACCAAAAAACAATACAGCCATAATCATATCAATATCACCAGTCCAAAATATCGTATGTAAACCAAAGTTAATATCAATAAGATGAATCGTAGAAACATACGCTAAAAAAACCACGGGTATTGAAAACGCATAGATAATTGGAGATATTATTTTTTTCATAAAATATATTTAACTATAAAATAAGGGAACACCACTTGGATGTCCCCTTCTTAATTAATAATGTTACGGATTATAAATCCATGACTTTTTTGTATACACAGGAGCAACATAACTGACCAGTCGTCTTGTTGTCATATCGGCAAATATACACCAGGTACTGTAACACCAACTAGGGGAACGATGCCCTAGTTGACCTTTAATAATAACGTTAGCACTTGAAACATTACCCAAGACTAAAGCCATATATGTCCAATACTGTGTATTACTCCTTAAGGAAGATGCGGTCGATGTACCGATAGTGAACGTGTCTATTTTATCATAAAACGGGGTATCATAATAAGAATTAGGCATATTACTACTCCAATAGTTATTATAATTAGCATATCCGTTATCATAAACCTGCGTTTCATGCTCATAAGTCAGAAGACCATTAAAAGAACTAAATCCACTCACATTTGGAAATACAAAACTGTTATATGTATATGTCTGTGTTACCTGTGAAGTTCCTGAACGCGGAACCCAATTCTTTTCTGCTACATAATAAACAGTAGCAGCATGGACTTTTTTAATAAATAAATCCAACCAAGAAAACTGATTTTCATCAATTTTACTTCTATGGTTATTTAATGATACAGGCTTTATACTCTCTATAATATTAAGATTGAATAATTCCTGTAACGCTGGAGTATTTTGAGTTCTAATACCCCTTATCTTAAGACCATGCTTATTAATTGTTTCAGAAATAGAGATATGAAGATTTTTGAGTCTATTAACACCTCTTGTAATGATAATGCTTTAGAAAAATATGCAATTACACCATTATCCTTATCATTCGCATATACAGAAGTTGAAACCAGCAACATTAACACAACAACACTAAACAATTTATATGTTTTCATCAAACCTTTCCTCCGTGATGATTATTTAAAAGAACAACTATTTTGTTAGGAATTAACTAACTAAGATACACTAATATATATATAACATCTTTTTGCAAGAAAATTTTAATTAAAAAGCGCGACCCCTTCGGGGT
>JAGOSI010000010.1:1975-24557 GCA_018062385.1 Minisyncoccota bacterium | reverse complement strand
ACCATGACTTAAGTCCATACCCAAAACTGTGTCCCCCGGATTCATCAAAGCAAAGTACATAGCCACGTTGGCATTGGCACCACCTAAAGGTTGAACGTTGGCATATTTAGCATTGAACAATTTTTTTGCTCTTTCAATAGCAATAGTTTCCATCATGTCGGTAAATTCTTGCCCACCATAATAACGCCGTCCGGGGTAGCCCTCGGAGTATTTATTGGTGAAGATGGAGCCGTTCGCTTCGCGAACGGCTCGGCTCACATAATTTTCACTCGGGATCAACTCTACTCCCTTTCGCTCCCTCTCCTCCTCGCCGATCAAAGTCGCGTATAGTTCTGGATCTTGGTCTTTAATAAATTGATATTCGTTCATAAGAAATAGTTAAAAAGTAATTAAAGTTCACTCTCATCCTTCTTATGAATCTTCTGATTAAATCCCCCCACCACCGCCATTTGTGCTTTGATTGGTGCATGAGATTGATAATCACCTAAAATCACATGCTCTGGTCTAAAGTTATCGAGTGAAGTCACCTCATCACTAATGGTCACTTTCGGGAAAGCAAAAGGTTCACGAATCATTTGTTCTCGAGCCTGTTCTTTATGGTTCTCATAAATATGTACATCACCAAAAGTATGGATGAATTCTCCTGGTACGTAACCAGTGATCTTAGCCAAGATCATAGTCAGCAGTGAGTAACTGGCAATATTGAAAGGAACTCCCAAAAATATATCTGCGGAACGCTGGTAAAGCTGAAGACACAACTTTCCGTTTTTAATATTCACTTGATACATATTGTGACAAATCGGAAATCGACACGCTTCACCAGGCTTGGCCATGCCGTAGAGATATTCTGGGTTCCAACTATTCACAATAGCATTGTGACAATGAGGATCATTTTTTACTTCATCCACCACCCATTGTAATTGATCTACCCCGCCACCGTCTCTTCTTGGCCAATTACGCCACATTTGTCCATAAATAAATGGTAGTTCTCCGTGCTTATTAGCAAAGTCTGTGTCAGTAGAAATGTTGGCGATAAATTCCTCTTTAGTTAATTCAGGCCAACCTTCCTTGTCACGCTTATCGTTGTAAATACGTAGCGGATAATCATCCCAAATGTGTACACTGTTATCTACTAAATATTTAATATTGGTTTGCCCTGATAAGAACCAGTAAAGCTCATGTAGAACTCCTTTCCAATACACTTTCTTAGTCGTTAGAAGTGGCAAACCTTCACTCAAATCAAATCTTATTTGCTTACCAAACAAACTGTAAGTCACATCGCCCGTCAAAGAATCTTCCTGACGATCCCCCGAATCAAGTAACTCTTGCATTAAATCCAAATATTGGTACTCGGGATGTTTTTTATTTGACATAATATTTTTGACACCAGACTAGTAACCTTACTCAATCTAGCCGATTAATAGCTTAAGCATATCACATTGTTTATTGTAACTAAACTAATACTTTTATTTGTTTTAATTCTAAAAAAAATGGAAGGGTGCACCATTGAGCAACCTTCCATGTTAAAAACTTTTCAGTAGTTTAGATTCAGCAATAATAATCTCTCGGGGAGTATTAACAGGTATCCACTTAGAAAATTTTTTTACATAAACTGGAAAACTAGCATTTATTAGTGTGTGTGGTATAGAATATTCTCCATTAGAAAGTTGGTGAAATTTTTCCAACCAAATATCTTTATGGAGCATGTATGCTCCAGTACCAAACCATCTTGGTTTATCTAACAAGACACTACCTCTACCTGTTAGTAAATCAACATCATTAAAAAATACCGTCTCTGCGTTTTTATCTTTTTCATTTCTACGCACAATACCATAAGTAGCATCATTACCGATTAATAATTCTAATTCTTGCTGACTATATATATCATCCGCATTAACAACTAAAAATCTGTCCTGCAACAAAGATTTAACAGAAAGTAATCCACCGGCAGTGCCAAGATATTTTTGCTCCACATAGTGGATCTGTCTTCCTTTATATAGATATCCAACATAAGATGAAATTTGGTGGCCAAGATATCCTACAACTATAATACATTTATCTATTTCAACAGGAAGTGCCTCAAAAATATAATCAATCAAAGGCTTGTTTAAGATTTTAATGAGAGGTTTGGGTGTGTTTTTAGTTAAAACACCCATTCTACTGCCTTTTCCTGCAGCTAAAATAACTACTTGCATTTTACATCCCTCCTTTATATAGAACTAAAAAACCTTTAGAAGGTTATCAACAAATCCCCAATAGAGCAAATTTAATTCTGTCTTTTTTTTCAAAGATATTTAATGAGTCCTTTATATTTTCAACAGTAAAAAATACGAGATCTTTTACTTCATCGTCACTGTATTTTTTAAATCTTTCTGATAATTCTTTTTTTGTTAGAGATAATTGTACGGAAAATAAAAAACAAATATTCCAATTTTCTGTTAAATAACCCACCTTTAAAATATTTTCAATAACATGTGCTTCATCCACTCCCAACTCTTCAATGACTTCTAGTTTTGCACTTTCGAAAAGATCTTTACCGGACCTTACTTCACGCTCATTTTTCGAGAAAACACCACCCACCCAAGAATGTTTCTTCTGTGTCACATACGCATTAGATTTCTCAACAAAAACAATTTCATCATCAGAGGTTTTAACAAGGCATGAGCTAAACATACCTTTTGCACTATACAATTGACCAAGTTGTTTTATTTTTTCATTATGTTTATTCATCTCCAGTCGAATCGAAAATGGTATTGTGGATAGATATAAATGCAATTTTTGTGAAGACATTTTACTACTTTCAAATCGATAGATCGTACTGTCCCATATTTTTTGTTTTTTCTCTTTTGCTACTTCAAGAGTATTCTCCCAAGAAGCGATTAAATCGCTTTCAAACTCATTATCAATAACACGAGTGGAATTTATTTCTGCAATATCAACATTTTCTTCTGAGTAATTCCCTTGAAAGAGTATTTGTACATCGCTATCTAAAACTATTTTATTTTCTAGCATAGCTATCCTGAAATAATTTGTTTATCTCCTAGCCCAGCATTATCTTTCAATTTTTGATCAGGATAATCGTTTAGTAACCGACTATAAATTATAGTTTGTGCATTACGTACAGTTCGATATCCATTTTCAAATGCCTCTTCTACACTTCTTCCAAAAGCAAAGAGTCCGTGTTCATAATGGGTTACAGAAATTCCATGACGTTCAAACTCAGTATTACGCTGATGTAACAAACTACCTACTTCACGGCCAACTTGATTCATTACAAAATATACATCTGGTCTACAGTGGAAACCTGATGGTACTTCTGGCAAAATACCTTTTTCTAAGGCTAGTTTTTTCTGCTCTCTGTCATCTATCACTACACAAGGAACATCGCCCAATAATTTTGACTGTAGAGTTAATGGATGAATTGTTTTTCCATAACAAGCAAAAGCATTTGTATATGGATCATGCCAATGAATACATCCTTTTGCATCTGAAGATTTGTAACCTTCAAGATGAATCACAGTGTTCACTGGAGCAAGTCTTGGATTACTAATGTTAGGTTGATATAAAAGCTCACCTTCCACACTAATAAGCAAAAGATCTTTAGGAGTAATTTTATTTCTTCTAAAACCAGTGCCAGACTTATCAACTAATACAATATCTGTGTCTGGAATCACCTGACTTATACTAAAACCTGTAGAATCAGATAACTGTAGACTCCAACATTCTTGAGCAATTTCGCAGATGGATTTTGCAAATGATTGCACAATCTCACCTTCAAAAAAATCTTTGTAGTTCATAACTTATTTATAATTACTTTTTCGGCTCCGCAAAGTGATTGGAATTGGCACTATCATAACGCCCAATTTCTTCGTAAGATTTACTAGTTGGAGAAGTTAATTTAGCAAACAACAATTGAGCAATTATCATCCCCGGCCTTAGAATAATTGGAATATTGCTAGCATTCACCAGTTCAAAAGTTGGGAAAAATTTGTGTCCAGGATTAAAGAGCATAGCGGTGTTGTGTACCACGAGACCAATACGGGCTAGACTACTCTTGCCTGATAAAAGAATAAGATGTTCATTATCGACGCCCACAAACTCACGCTGTTTACCAAGGACGTTTTCCCCCGGATGCAAAACAAACTCCCCGTCATCAGGTACAGTGAGCTTTCTGGTAGTTGGGTAGATCTTTCGCGCCGGATCGGAAGCTTCGATCATATGCCTATCCACCACTTCAAATTCATTACCTAAAGTCACATCATAACTAGCGAGCTGTAGCTGAGCTAAGTTAAATGGCTGAATAATCAAAGCCCCACTCTCAACTCCTTTTTTTATATCAACATCAGAGAGAAACATAGTAGTAATTACTCAATGGTAAAAGTCTTTTCGGTACCGTAATAATCTGGCCAGTTAGCATTGTAATAAGCAAACATTCTGGCTAAACGATCTTGCAGTAATTCTTCTGCACCTAGTTCTTTCATTAGTGAAATGAGTTTTTCTTTCACCGCTGGCAAACTAGCCTCATCGTCGGTTACAATTTCAAACTCTGCCAAATAACCATAGCCGGCATTTTTATCTAAACAGACAACAATATCTTTGTAAGCATACTCTACTCGCTCCCGCGACCACTTGGCCTCATAAGTGTACCCTGCTGATTCTACCAACTTATCAAGCTCCTCTAGTGTAATTGCGACTGATTCCTCAAACTCCATACGGGAGATAGAATTTGAACTAGTGCCACCATCTAAAGAAGCCTTAATAACCAAAAGTACTTCTTCGTCTTTTTGTCTAGTACGAACCGAGAAATCCTTCCCTTTCTCAGCAATCATTTTAAATTTATCATGCTGAATACCAGAAAATAAATGTTCAACTTTTTTATATAACTCATAAATATCGCCACCGGTAAAATAATGATTGAGCTGACAACTTTCCCCCACCACTTTTATATCAGGATCAATATCGAGCATCCTAACCACCAAATCCTCTGCCTTATCTTTTGTACCTAATAAACTTTTTATTTCAATTTCGTAGTGTGACATAGTAACAATATTATATGCGAAATGTTACTTATTGGCCAAAATATAATTATTATGGTATTACAATTACTCACATAATATCTATAACATATCAAATATATTGATATGTATAGGTTAATATATACGTTATGAGTAAACCTAAAATAGTTGCTATAGCCGCTCTGGGAAGAAATACCCGCTTTATATGTGAAGGTAATGATTTACTGTGGCATATTTCTGATGACCTAAAGAGAGTTAAGTCTTTAACCATTAAACATCCCATAATAATGGGTAGGAAAACCTTTGAATCTATTGGTAGACCCTTGCCAGATAGAACAAATATAGTTTTAACCAGAAATAAGTCCTACACACACGAAGGAGTTAAGGTTGCGCACTCACCAGAAGAAGCCTTAGAGATAGCACAGGAATCTGAGGGTGGCGAAGAAAAGATTGTAATATTTGGTGGAGCAGATATATATGAATTATTTTTACCTAAGACTGATATCTTAAACTTAACTCTTGTTGACAGTGAGAAAGAAGGTACTAGACGATTCCCTTCTTTTGAAAAAGATTTTGAAAAATCTGAAGAGCACGGTGGTGGTGTCTATAATGACAACGGGACTGAAGTTACTTATCAATGGGTAGATTTTGAAAGGAAGTAAAACAACAAAAGGCCGGCGCTTCGCGCCCGCCTTTTGTTGTGTTGAAAGAAAACTAGTCCTCAACCTGTACCCCCATTGAACGGGCAGTACCAGCTACTGTCTTCATAGCAGCTTCGAGTGAAGCGGCGTTTAGATCAGCCATCTTGGTTTCAGCGATTTCTTTTACTTGAGCTTTAGTCAAAGTTCCAGCTTTAGAAATTTTGTTCTTACTTGAACCCTTTTCCTTACCAATCGCCTTCAAAATCAAACGTGACATTGGTGACACTTTGGTAATAAAAGTGAAAGTACGGTCGTCATAAACTGAAAGCTCTACCGGAACCACTTCACCCATTCGGTCACGAGTTTGTTCGTTGAATTGGTTTACGAATTCACCGATATTGATACCCGCCTGACCCAAAACTGGACCTAAAGGTGGAGCTGGTGTCGCCTTACCTCCCTTTGCCTGCACTTTGATTTTCTTTACTAATTTTTTAGCCATATATATTTAAGATTATTTTGTTTGAGCCACTTGTTCCATATCCAAGTCACTACTAGAAGCCCGCGTATCGTACAAGAAATTCAGGGTTTTTGCAAGAGAAAAGCCATAAGTTTATAACTTATGGCTTTATAAATTGATTAATATTAACTAACCATAGATTGCGGGCGGAATAATGACAGAAAAAATAACAAATACCAATATTCCGGCTGTCAGAATAAATAACTTTGTCACCTTACTCATTTTGATCTCCTTATAATTGGGAAATACCAAATCGGATTATACATTATTGTTAATAAAACAAAAGAGGCGCGGGCAAAGCCCGCGCCTCTTTTGTTTTTCTACCTCCTCTTTTTAAATTCTTTTAGTCCAGCGATTTGCTTAAGGGGATAGTAAATCGGGACATAAAGAATTTACAGTCATTACATTCCTTAAATTCTTTTAACCTGCAAGAAATCTAATTCTACTGGGGTCTCACGACCAAACATTGAAACCAACACCTTAACCTTTCCACTCTTTTCATCAATCTCACCCACCTTACCTTCCAAGTCTTTGAATGGCCCGTCTACAATCGAAACAATATCGCCCTTAGATAGATCCATCTTGTGCTTCACTGTGTCGGTCGACATTTGCTTCATGAGGGCATTGTACTCCTCTTCGGTTAAAGGTACTGGCTGAGTACCGCTACCAACAAAGCCGGTCACTCGTGGAGTATTTCGAACTACGTACCAAGATTCGTCATCCACGATCATTTCTACCAATACATAACCAGGGTAAATTCTTTCTTCTTCAATAATACGCTTTCCTCCCTTTACTCTAATTTTTTTTTCAGTTGGTACTACTACACTGAAGATTTTGTCATGCATTCCTAGAGAGTCAATACGCTGTTTCAAATTTCTTGTTACTGCATTTTCATAGCCAGAGTAAGTATGAATCGCATACCAATGTCTCTCGCCTGTACCTTTTTGCTTAGCCATAGTTACTATTGATTAACACGATTAACGATAGCGTCGATACCGAGATTGAAGACGTAATCAAAAGCACCTAATAATATAGAAACAATCACTGAAATCACCAAAACCAAAAGCGTATACAAAAACGCCTGCTTCTGGGTTGGCCAGTGTACATGCTTCATTTCAGCCACAGTGTCACGAAGATAATTTCCAAAATTGCTCATAATTATAGTTTACCAAAATAAAAACGCCTCTAGGGCGGATTAGCCACATTATACGCGGTTTTTGACTTATGTCAAAATAAAAGAGGCGCGGGCGAAGCCCGCGCCTCTTTTATTTTTCTACTCCCCCCTTATCTCACCATATAAGTAATGGTCACCTGACTTCTCACAGTATCTTCACCCATTGGCAATTCTGGTGACACACTTTCGGTTTTTGCGCTCACTATATCTCCTCCCATACCATAACCATAAGGGATACCATTATCTTCATAGAAGCCTGTCATCTTAACAATTCTCACATTTAAATCTTTAGTTAGGGCTTTGGCTTTTTCCTTGGCGTCAGCAATAGCTTTGGTGCGTGCCTCAGTTTTTAGAGCTGAAGTATCATCGATAGTAAATTGCAGACCGCTAATATTGGTAGCACCGAGATTACCTATTCCAGCAATTAGATCACTGGCTGAATCCAGATCCCTAACTTTAACCGTTACATTTTGCGAAGCAATAAAACCATCTAAGACCTGCTCCCCAGGCGGACAATACATCCCACCAATACAAGGTTTACTTTCATTGCGATAATTTTGGTAAACATTGTAAGCGTCAGTCTTAATATCTTTTTCCTCAACTCCTTTATCTTTCAAATAAGCGAGTATGGCATTTACAGCTGAAGCGGATGCAGATTGGGCTTTTACAGCATCCGTACCACTAGCTGTTACCGAAAAATTAAACTGGCCAATATCTGGTACAGCAGTCACCTCACCTTGACCCATCACAGAAATGGTAACTGGGCCAGTATATAAATACTTAGATTGCTTCATCGTATAGAAAGCATAAGTAGCCAAGGCTAGAATTAAAGCGATTAAAGCAATAGCGCCCAGTACTCGGTTTTCTTTATAACTGAAAAATGAATTTTCCATAAAAATTAAATACTAAAAAATTGATAATAAATTGCGAACAACTTGCCTTACTTCACTAGAAAAATCTTCCTTGTCGCCACAGACTGCTACAAAAGCATTCTTGTCTTCTTCCGATAAAATGACAAGCCCAGACCGTTCTGTCATTAAATGGTACATGATAGAGTCATCACCTTCAACATGCTGTATACCTAACGAGTGTCCAAACTCATGCACCAAGACTCGTTTTAACTCACCGGCGGTTTCAAACTTATATACATTGATCCTTTCCCGCTGAAAATCACCTTGAGTGAAAATGTCGCGACTACCGAAAATATCATTATACTTTTTTACATTTTCATTATAGGTCTCAACTAATTTATTACCTTGATCACCAAGTTTATTTATTTCGTCAGTTAACGCATTCATTCCCTTTTCTGCCTTTACCAACTCTGCCAAAGCTCTACTTAATTCTCTCTGCTCATCTTGTAGACGTTCATACTCTTCGGCCGGTGCTCCACCTTCTTGGTTATATTTTTCAACCTGAGCATTATACTTACTTAAACGTGACTCATAGGCATTTCGCTCTTTACTATACTCATCTTGAATTGTGCGGTATTTAGCACTTAGCTCTTCTACCTGATTCATTATAACCTGACTTTCCTTTTCTTGTTTATCTAAAGACGCTCGCCACTCTTCTTCTGTATGAACCATTTGTTGTCTCTCATCATAAATAAGATTGACGGTAAAATCAGTCTCTTCGTCGTAGACAAACAACTCGCGCTTAGTTGGATTTTCCCAAGCTACTTCGGTTTCAAATAGAAGTTCTTTTAATTCAGCCTTAGTGATTCCAAAACGCTCATCGACCTCTCCGACTTTATATTTTATAGGCGCAGGACAAATATCTGCGGTCTGACCATACCAAAAGCTCAATCCAAAAAATAAGGAGAAAATTAAGGTAACAACAATAATTTGGCGCATAATAGCAGAATTATAACAATTTTTTAGTTAAAAAAGCTAACAAAGGCAGATAGCGGGGACCGCGTTGTCGCGAAACGTAGTCCCTGCTATCTGCCTTTTCTACACTAAATAGAAACTTACACATACATGATACACTGTCGCAGGATTATAATCCCTGAGCTTTCAACAGCACAAAACCCTGACCAATAAAATAGTCAGGGTTTATTTAATTTATTTTTTAACGTCTTTATTTCGTAACGTTTTTTTAGGCTTTTTAGGTCTACTTTTTTTATTTCCACCAAAAGAAGTGAAAATTGTCGGTTCTGGAAAGCCAGGCAAATTTCTACCTACCACACCGCAACCAAAGTTTCTTGGGTCGAAAATTGTACCGTCTTCTTCGCCATTCATTTTTGCCTCCCGCGTTATTAAAGAATCAAAGCTAATAGCTTTATACACTAGTATATTACTTATGTCAATACCTAAGAGGACCCTATTTTTTGGTCGTTTTCTTTTTCTCCTTTATTACTTTATGCTTATTCTTACCTAAGATCAAATCATTAAAAATTTTGCCTACCACACCAACCAAAAGACCAAATAAAGCCATTCCACAAAACTTTGCGCCAATAAAAATTATTGTTCCTAAAGTTCCGGGTGGGATCGGGGTTGGTAAGCCACCTAAGAAAACCGAGAAGGTCCAAAACATCGCGGCGGGAATACTCCAATAGCGTCCGTCGGTAGTATCAAAAATATGCAATAACACTCCAAATACTAAAGTCACAAATAATAGCGTGGCTGCATAAAGAGCAATATTAAAACCAAAAATTCCTAATGTTTCCTCGGCGTCTGAAACTTTTATTCGTGACAATTTAGACAAACGAATCAAACGTAAGAAACGAATAATTCTTACAATACGAGCTGATTTAAGGAAAGTAAGATTACCGAGACCAAGCAAGGTCGGAAGGATCGATATCAGGTCAATTAGTCCAAAGAAGCTAAAAGCATACTCGGAGCGTACTCTACTAGCCCACAATCTAAACAAATACTCTACAGAAAAAAGTATGACTGTAATCCACTCAATAGCCAGAAAATAAGTATCATAAGCATACAGCGCAGGAACTGTCTCTAAAACAATAGCCAAGATCGAAACTATGGTCGCGACAGCTAAAATATCATTTACCACCCCAAAGTAGGGTGAGTGCGGATCTTCAAAAACAGCGAGGGTATTTTTCTTACTTGTTAGCATAGAAAGAATTTTAGCATGTAGACAGGCATAACTTTGATGAAATTTCCTATAAACCATAAAAGAGGCATGGGCTTCGCCCGCGCCTCTTTGTGGTTTTATTTATTTTACTTACTCACCCTACTCCCCACTCCTCTTCTCCATCAGAAATCTGCCTTTATCTTATAAAAATATCCACAACAAAACGATAGATAGCTGTAAAATACTTAACAAAAATATAGCCTTCCAAGGATTTTTAATTCCCATTTCAATCATGATTTCCCAATTTTTTAATATAAAAAGAAACTCAACAACTAACAGAATAATCAAAATTATGAGAACGTCTCCTGAACTTAAGTTATATCCAAACATTTCAATCACAGATTTTTAGTTCATAAAAATCTACAGCTGTGTAATTACGACGATCTTTATTCAAGTCTAAAAGACCCAGGGAGAGATTCTTATTCTTTGATCTATTTTCAACAAAAATTGAATCTGAAGTAAACTCTTGACTATTTACTACAATAACCAATATCATTTCTGATTCAGATACAAACCTCTCCTCAACACGAACGGTGTTATTGGTAGTCGTGCTTAAAGCATTATTCAGTTTAGCCCTTGATTGATTTTTTACATTTTCAGTAGTTAAATTTAAAAATGAGTCTCTATTTAAATCCTTTAAGGAAATATGAGTGAAGTCATTATCACCAAAAACAATTTCGTATAAATCTGGTCTAGTAAAAGTGACATTTGATGCATATTGACCACTTGGTCTAAAATCATATTCTATAACTTCACCCAATGAAACATCTTTAGAATAGTGAACTTGAGTTGATCCACCTTGATAATCTATTCCATAGATATCCTCATCACAAATATAATTTTTATCGGTATGACGAAATTCATCTGCAAAAAACACCACCTCTGGTCCTCCGGTACCACTTAATACTAAAGATGCTGAAAAAGCACTATTATTTACATAATCAAAAGGTAAACTTGTAACTACAAGAATAATCACACCTGCCACAGTATCACTAAGAGATCTAGGTAGCTGAATATTCAATTTTCTTTTTTCTTCACCATGAGAATACTCTATACTGCTCTCGTTCGTATGAGTTATTAGTCCTGAAGTAGGATCTAGACTACTAGAATTTTTGCTAGTTTCTTTATAATTTATTTTTGAATGAGAGTTTTCTGAACTTAAAGCCATAAATTTATTCTCCCGCTCGCTTCTCCATCAGCTTCTTTCGTACCATCTGCTGAGCAGCATTCATACTGTGCTGATAGTAGAGTGACTTGATGCCTTGTTTCCAAGCTTGGATATAAAGCTGATTAATATCCTTTACTGACGTACTTGGAGCTACCATGATATTTAATGACTGACCCTGATCGATATAAGCCTGACGATCGGCCGCTTGCTTGATCACCACCGACTGATCAATCTCAGCAAAAGTTCGGAATACTTCTTTTTCTGCTTGAGTAAGAAAATCTAGATGTTGAACTGAACCATCACTATCACGAATACTATCCCAAACTTCTTTTGTGTCTTTATCTTTTTCGGCCAAGAGCTTTTGCAGGGTTGGATTTTTAATTGTCACCTTCATTTTAGCCACATCCTTGGTGTAGCAATTAGACCAAATTGGTTCAATTCCCTGTGAAATTTGTCCAAGAATAAAAGCTGATGAAGTGGTAGGAGCAATAGCGATTAAGGTAGTGTTGCGACGACCATAACCCTTTAATACCTCTGGTTCACCCAACTCTTGTGCTAATTTTTTAGTAGCTTGATCGGCTTGTTCTTTAATATGTTTGAACACCTCAACATTTAAAGCTTCCGCTTCTTTACTTTCAAAAGCTAGATTCTTAGATTGCAAAAGTGAATGCCAACCAAGAACCCCCATACCTAAAGCGCGATTAGCCTTAGCAAAATTATAAGCTCGCTCCATGAAACTAAAGGCTAGGCGCTTTTCCTTATTTTCATGATCGCGCATGGCTTCTAGCTTTTGAATAAAATCTTCCATCACTGCGTCTAAAAAAGCGGTCATCACCTCAATCAAATCGGTATCCTTCCAAGCGTCGTAATGGAGAAGATTAACTGAAGACAGACAACAGACAAATGACCAGTCCTGATGTGACGGCAACATAATCTCGCTACACATATTGCTGGCATGAATGGTGAGATTATTGTCTTTATAGACATCAACCGTATTTTTATTGGCTGTATCCTTAAACATAATGTATGGATATCCCATCTCTCCGCGACGCTGAATCACTCGTGCCCAAATCGCTCGCTTCTCTTCATCACCTTCTATCATGGACTCCATCCACTCGTCGGTTACAGTTACACCGTGGGTGAGCTTTTGGATTGGATTACCTTCCGTACCAATATCCAAGAACTCCATAACGTCATTATGCTCGATTGGTAGGTAGGGTGAAAAGTGTCCGCGACGCACTGAACCCTGACTGACAACGTCTACCAAAGTTTCAAACAACTGCATGAAATGAACAGAACCGGAAGAGTGTCCGTTGCCAGAAATAGCATCTCCTCGACTTCGCAAATCACCAAAATAACCCGAACAGCCACCACCAAATTTGCTCATCATACCAACCTCGGCATTAGTATAGAGAATACTGCCCATATTGTCGGCTACATACGAACCAAAACAGCTAATCGGCAAGCCTTTATTATTACCAAAATTTGACCACACCGGCGACGAGGGTGAGATCCAGCCTTTGCTCATGTAGTCAACAAACTTATCGGCAAAGTCTGAGCGCTTCAAAAACTTCCCTGCTGCTTCACCAATAGCCCTAACTCTCTCCTCTGCGGTTTGATTTTTGTCTAAATAACCTCTAGCTAGAAAGCCACGACTATTTTCATTCAACCAGTACCAAGGTTCCATATACGTTGTATGTCTTTAAGAAATTAGAATAAATCTTCACTCGTTACACTTGCACTTCGTTTATTATAATTGATTGAGCGCTTTTGGAAAAAGTCTACATGCTTAGTAGCAATTACCTCATTATCAAACCAATCAGTTTCTTCAAGAAGAGCTTCACTGACCTCAAAAATACGTGGCAGACCAATAGCCACCAGAGAATTATTGAAGCGATTCTTTACAAACTCCTTCACATTGGCTGAAGGTAGAAAATCCAATTCTCCCGCTTCATAAATCCAATCAATTACCTTACTTTCCGATTCATAAGCTTCTTCACAAGCCTTGATAATCATATTTTTGCAATTGTCATCAAACCATTCTGGATGCTCTTTCTTGATGATATTGATAATATCAATCCCAAACATACCGTGAATTTGCTCTTCTTTTGAAGTCGCTTCTACCGCGTTACTAATTCCCTTAAACAAGTTGCGATGCTTGTTGAAAGACATGATGATTAAAAATTGTGAAAACAAAGACACATGCTCAATAAACAGCGAGAACAGCAGAACTGAATGCATGTACTGACGATTATCTTCAGTTCTGGCTAGGGTGACTGTTTTTTCAAGATAAGCGATACGTTGTTGAATCACTGGAATCTTAGTGATGTGTTGGAATTCTCCATTTAGACCTAGAATTTCTAGTAGATGTGAGTAAGCATCCATATGACGCACTTCACTTTCGGCAAAGGTAAAACCAACAGCACCAATTTCTGGCTTAGGCATCTTTTTGTAGATATCACCCCAGAAAGTTTTTACCGATACTTCAATCTGCGCAATCGCCAGCATGGCATTTTTAATAGCATTCCTTTCGGCTTGCGTGACATTGATATGAAAGTCGTTGACATCACTAGTAAAATTGAACTCAGTGTGAATCCAGTATGAATGACGGATCGAGCTAACATATTCGTAAAGCTCTGGGTATTCGTAGGGCTTGAGATTGGTTCGCTTTTTGAAAATATCACGCTCACGCAACTTCTTTCGTTCGTTACGGTAAATGATGTACGCTTTAGCGGTTTCAAAGTAATCAAGCTCCATCAGAGCTTGTTCAACCAAATCTTGAATCTCTTCTACCGCTGGGTAGCCATCCACACACTTTTTGGAAACCGGATCTTCTGGTGAAGCTGTAGCAGCTTGTACACACATTGCGATAGTCTTTTGATGCACCAAATCAGCCACTTTTTTGGCATCAGTGACTTCTCCCTCACCAATCTCATAAAGGGCCTTCAGAATCGCACTTTCGATCTTGTCGATATCGAAAGGCTGAACTGAACCATCTCGTTTACGAATATGCTTAATCTCCATATATCACTTTCTTCATTTGATAAATAAACTAATAAATAACTTCATATCTCTCACAAATTTAATTAAGTAAACTCAACTAAAAGCTAGTTGCAATTAAATTTAAGAAAGATGTTTTAGCCAACAGCAAACAACGTGTGTTGAATAAAGTCTGGTTGTCAAAACACACGGTGGAGATTTCGTGCGTGTCTAAATAATACCATTTATCAAAAAGGCTTATTTTCTGAGCAGGTGGCTAAAAGCAAGGTTTTTTTGTAGATATCAACAGGTGAAAAATGTGGATAACTCTAGTTGGAACTTAGTTATGATGAGCATTACCCATATTGACCAGTGGGCAGGGAGTAAAAAATGTTTTCTAGTGTAAGAAAAAAGAGGCGCGGGCAAAGCCCGCGCCTCTTTTTCTCTTCCTCTCCCCCTACTTCTTCAAACTATCCCTAATCTCTCGAAGTAATAAAACCTCTTCTGATATTTCTTTTGGTTTTTCCGCCTGCTTTTCTTTTTCCTTCTCTTTGTCTTGCAATTTCTTCATGAGCTTAATCGCCACAAAAATAGCTAGGGCAATAATAGTAAAATCAAAAATACTTTGTACAAACAGCCCGTATTTAATCTCAGCGGCTCCACCTAATTTTAGAGTCCAAGTAGTGAAATTTACTCCCCCAAGCAATAAGCCAATAAGGGGCATAATGACATTTTCCACCAAAGAAGAAACGATCTTACCAAAAGCCGCACCGATAACCACTGCCACCGCGAGATCAACCACATTTCCTCTAATAGCAAAGGCTTTAAATTCTTCTATAAAATTTTTCATAAATTAGTATTTTGCTAATAATCTAAAAACGATTATACATTTTAATGATGGCGGTGACCATGTTCTAATTGACCTTCAGTCTGATCAGGCTGCTTATCTTTAAAATACCAGGCGGCCATAAGCGTAGTCAGTGGCACCGCCAAAACCAAACCAATACTACCAACCACAATCCGCAGGATCTCAGACGCAATCACTTCTTGATTGATGAGAATGAGGATCGAGGACTCCGAATGAGCAAAGAGCAAAATCATTGGTAAAGCCGCACCAACATAAGCTAAGGCTAGAGTATTAACTAATGATCCAACATGATCCCTTCCCACCTGAATCGCTCGAGAATACAAATCTTTAAAACCGAAATTAGGATTAGCATTACGGAGTTGCTGAACCACGGAAGCTTGGGTAATACAAACATCATCCAAAACACCCAAGAGGCCGATGATAATACTTCCGAGAAGTAGCCCCGCTAAATCCAACTGGCCACTAGTGGCAAAATTTAGGTACACCGAAGCGTCATTACTAAAGCCGGTAAAACGCATCCACTCGGTCCAAATCCACGCCATGAAACAAGTAATGAACACAGCGGTAAAAGTACCGAAGAAAGTAATAACCACTCTTGGTTTAAAACCGTGTGTTAAAAACAAGGTTGCACTCAAGATCACGCCCGCAATGGCTAAGCTCGACCAAGCCGGAGAATAACCAGCCAAGAGAGCTGGCACTAGAAGGAAGATGACCGCAGCAATACTTAGACCTAAACTAAAAATTGCCCGCAAACCTTGAAAGCCAGACAGCCAAATTATTAAAGCAAAGAAGATCAAGATTATAAAAACTAAGGGCGCCCGCCTTTCAACATCCTTGAAGCTAAAATATTCCGTACCATCAATCATCACTATTCGATTCACAAAAATCTCATCACCCTTCTCGAGAACAACTAAATCATTTTCTAAAGCCACTACTTCCCCCGCTTTATCGCCGTCCTTTAGCTGAATACGCAATTCTTGTACAGTAGTAGAAGCGCCAGTACCTGTTATGTCACGCTCATACTCTTTCACCACCTCAATCACCTCCGCTTTAACAATCTCTTGCAATTCTTGATGTACCTCCTGTGCCAAACTTGGAACCGGTAGGAAAAGCAGAAGCCATAGACCAAGAGACAAAATTTTTCTGAGATACATTATTAAAATAATTTAAAAACGACTAAAAGATAAAGCGGGCTAAGTAGTAACCAACACCAGCGCCAAGAGCAAAGGTAAAAAACAATGTGACCATCAAAGCATCTTGTTCCATAATTCAATTTCGAGTTTAACACCGCATCTACTCAAGAACAAGTCAGGCCCTCGACTTTTTGTTTAAAAATAGGTATAAATGTAGCACTGTGGTTCTCTGTGGGGGCGGGCTTCGCCCGCCCCCACAGAGAACCATTAAAAATGGCGATTATCGTATAACGGCTATTACTCCGGTTTGTGGTACCGGGTATCTGGGTTCGATTCCCAGTAGTCGCCCAAAAAACAGGAACTCCTTCGGGAGTTTTTGTGTTTTGGGCGACTAAGGAAGCAAACTGCTTTGCTTCCGTCTGGGAATCGAAAGCCATAGTGATGTGAGCTTGCGAACGAACGAGGCGGGGTCGAGAGTACTTACTAGAATTGGAGCATAGCGAACAATTATAGTTAGTAACTCGTGACCGAACTTCCCAGTAGTCGCCCTCGTAGTAAGAATCCCCTTCTAGGGATTCTTGCGTATGGTTACTACTGAAAACTACTCAAGTATTGTGTGTTATACTTTTTGTATATTATTAACCTTTTTACATGACAAACAACCCACTTATTTGGCTTCATATACTGTCAGTAACTACAGCATTGATAATTTGTCTGTGGTTTTTTTTAGTAGAAGCCACATCAGTATCTGTTGAAACAGCCGCCCGAGTTGTGTCTATCTTCTACATCATCACTGTACTACTGGTCATTGTTCACTACCTTAGTTTTTGGAAGCGGGCCAGTGGTGTGTTCAGTACATCACTAAAACACAAAGTCTGGTATATCATTCTTACCCTGCTTCTCATAACCTCATCTGTATATTCATTCTTTGGACTTTTTACCCCTTGTCCGCCGAATGATATTGGAGTCTGTCATATGTTTATTGGTTTGGGTGTCGCGCTTTCCTATGGAACGTGGCTCATTGGCTTACTCATTTACTATTTTTATTCCCGATATATTGTTCGGACCGGAAATCGGATGTCTCCAACATCCGTTTAACATTTATAAAATTAACTGATGCTTCTGACACACTAGTTGTCACATCGACGAAAATAGATCTCAAATATTCGGTTAACGTATAGCAAATTCAGGGATTGGAAAAGACGGAATATAAATACTTACATCATTCCTCTCCTCAAACACAGTTCTAACACCCTCTACGACGTCGCCCCAAGAAACACAAAATAAATGCTCCCAGAGAGAGTATTTATTTTAACCCTATTACCCACTTTTAATAGCCGTACGTAAATAGCTAGGATCTGGATCAACTTTTTTGTGAGGATTAAAAATACGATGCGGATCAAATATTTCTTTTATTTCTTGAAATACATTAAGCACTTCAGTATCAAACATCTTGTGTAGATATGGTGTACGAATTAGGCCGTCGTTATGCTCACCGGTAATAGAGCCGTGATATTCTCCAACCAGAGAATACACTCGTTCAGATAAGTCATTTATTATTTCCACAAAATCAGGGCGCGAGAAATCCATAAGTGGAATGATGTGGAAATTACCATCACCAACATGTCCGGCCACAGTGTATATTAATTTATACTCATCGAGAATGGCGTAGAGGCGCGGGAGAAACTCTGGCAGAAACTTAGGGCTAACCACAAAATCATCAATAAATGGTGCGGTATGTTTATCGGCCACGTTTTCTCGCAACAGCTTAAAACTCTCACGTCTAATCGTCCAAAACTTTTCGGCTTCAGACTGACTTTTTGTGATATGGGTTGAAACCTTAAATGATCTCACTGCCTCTTCCGCCTGCTTGGCCATATTTTCCGCTTCGGCATCTGTATCGGCTGAAAATTCTGCCATCAAAACTAATTTTGGAATACCTCCTTGAAACACCAGCTTTATTTCTGGCCAAAAATCATGCAGTAACTTAAAAGGATTGCCACCCAGACGCAAAAATAACTTTGGGAAGACGCGCAACATCACACCAAATGTTTTGTCATCATAAGATTCAAAACTTTCTGGCTTTTTAGCAAGAATTGTATTTACAATTTCACCTAATTTTGAAAAATGATGGGCACGGAGAAATAAAACTAGCATACGCGAAGCGGGTTTGGGTTTGACCAAATCAAAAGTGATTTCAGTAATAAGGCCTAGAGTTCCTTGTGAACCAACGAATAACTGAGTCAGATCGAACGTATCTTTTTCTTCGTCCCGCACATTCCAAATCCCATAGCCAGCCGAATTTTTACTTACCTTGGGACGAGCCTCTTTAATTATTTCTTGATGATCTAGAATAAGTTTCTCCACCCGGCGATATATTTCCCCTTCATAATTTTGTTGAGCTTTTTTGGCTTCAAGTTCAAGTCGAGAGAGTTTTTGGAAGGTGTATTCAATACCATCCTGCAATACCATCTTGAGAGATTTTACATAACGTTCAGTTTTACCATAAGTAAGCGATTTCTCTCCCGCTGAATTATTGGCCACCATACCACCCACGGTATTTAGCTCCTTACTAGCAGTATAGCTGGGCAGAATAACTCCATACTTAAGAGTTTCTTTTTCAAAATCACGATAATAAACACCGGGCTGAACTATCCCCTGTTTATCATCAACACTAATTATTTTTTTAAAGTAGCGAACAAAATCGACCACAATACTTTTGGTCAGCGGACCTCCTGACATATCAGTACCAGCACTACGCGCTGTTAAAGATAGCTCCCCCCTTCTGGTATGAACATAATGGATGAGAGTATACAGATCGGAAACATCTTTTGGGTACACCACCAGTTGTGGCTGGATTTTGAAGATACTAGTATCTTCACTGTATTTTTCAAGTGTCTCTAAATTATCATCAACATCACCTCTAAAAGAATTAGGAATGATAATTTTTTTATACTCACTCATAAATATTAATTATTTAAATCTTAATGAGAGGAGTGAGATTCTTTTTTAGTGAAATCACCATCAAAAATGGTTGGGTCGGCAGGACCGGTAACTTCGATTGTACCCCAAGCACCCTTATCGGTTCTCATTAGTGCATGATCTACAAGAACATAGGTGCCAGGATAATCAACCGTAAATTCAACAATCGTAGCGCCTCCGGCTGGGACATTGGTAGTTTGTACATTTTTAAAGATAGCGCCACCGATTGATGCTTCGGGATACACCGTATCAAATATCTCCCCCACCACATGGAATGAAGAGCTATGAACAACGCCACCGTTTCCTACATACATACGAATACGATCACCAACCTCTGCTTTCATTTTACCTACCGTACCATCAGGTCGACCATTAAAAGTAATATAGGTAGGAATACTCTGCATCATCTTCTTGGCGTCAAACGCCTGTAGTCCTTGCCTGCCAATAGCGCCAGTAGTAAATAGCTCTCCCTGCATAACATAAAACTCTTTATCAACCGCTGGCAACCCTTCCTTAGGCTCAACCAGTATAAGACCATACATACCGTGTGCCATATGGACAGCCATATTTGGCACAGCACAATGATAAACAAATAAGCCTGGATTTAGAGCTTTAAAAGTAAAAACTTTTGTTTCTCCAGGCGCCACCACACTAACCGCACCACCTCCCCCTGGGCCAGTAGCAGCGTGAAAATCAACATTGTGACTATGAAGACTGGTAGCATTATTTTTAATAGTTACCCGCACAATATCGCCTTCACTCACGCGGAACAGTGGACCGGGAACGGTATTGTTGAAAGTCCAATAATTAAACGTAATACCAGGCGCAATTTCAGACAACACTTCTGTAGTCTCAAGATTAAGTTCTCGCACTTGACCACCCACCTCTGGTGTCACATCCTCACCAACCAGCATCAAGGTTCCACTAGCAGTCAAACTTGTGAGCAGATCGGCAGTAGAGGCAGACGGCTCCAAAACATTTATCGGCGATGGCACATCATTGGGGTCACGCGCAATATCAGGAACATGAGCAAACTGCTCAAGATGCTGGAAGAAAGTCATGACATTTTTTAGTGGCAAACCTGGGCCAGCGCCAGGACCAAAAGATTCTACATACATTGGATATTGAAGTGCGTACAGCCGACCGACAGACGCGGAAACAAACAAAATAACGCCGATAAGAAAAAATATAACCGACACCCCCATCGGCAAAGCTTTTAATCTCCAAACTAAACGAATGAAGAAAAAGAGCGAAGCGGTAATCGCCATACCAAGACCGAAAGCTTGAATGAGTGACACCTTCAAAAATTTTAAAAGCTCAACTCCCCCAACCATAAGAATCCCGATCAACACTAAAACCGATCCCACGATAAACATAGTGACAAGCACCCACGATAAGCGTCGCAAATTTTCAAAGTTTTGATTAAACATATCAATTATTATAGCACCACACTTTTAAAAAAAGCCCATTGATATTTCTACCAATAAGCTATTTTTTGTTTTTAATATCACCCTATTCCGGTACCACACAAGCCAAATACGGTAAAACCTTATCGGCAATAATACCGTAACCGACACCATTTGGATGCACCAAGTCACCCATTCTCGATGGTCGACCAATCACACCACTCATAGCGTTTGGCACGTAGATTGCGTTAGTTTCGTTGGCCACTGCTTGATACATTCCTTCCAGTCGAGTATCGAACACGCCACCACTAAACCCAATCAAGATCACCACCGCTCCATCGTTTTGGATTCGTCTTACCACCTGGGTTAGATTTTCAAAAGTTTCGGCTTCCGTAATACCCTGTGGTGTTGGCAACTTTCCGGTAATACGTAGAAGAATCAAGCGTAGAGTTTCAAGCAAGTCAGGGTTACCAGCTCCATTGAAGATATCTTCGTAACGTCTTTGTAAAATATCGTTACCGCCCAGCCAAACCAAAACCACTGACGGATCTTGTGACAAAACATCGCGATTCAAACGAGCCAAAGCATCACGAGTGGTATTGCCAGAAACACCAGCATTAGTAATCGAAACACCAGACTTGGTCGACAATTGAGTGACATAATCTTGCCCAGGCAAGGCCCCTACTCCAGCTGTCAGACTATCACCAAAGGCGATCACCGGACCCTGTCTTTCAGGGTAGTTGGTAATATTTTGTAACTGAGCGTTTGAAAGAGCACATTGCAAAGTATCATCTCCACCGCCAGTCGAAACGGTAACAATTCTCGAGGTCGCTACATCGGTATAGCTATTATTTTTCAAATAGCGAAATTCGTAAGTACCGGTTGTTCCAAGAGTAAAAGTGACGCTACCATTAGCCGTACCATCGGTATAGCGATAGTCTTGGTAAAAAATATTTGTCAGGTTGTTACTTCTATATAAGCCAATCCAATCATTTTCTCGATTAGCTGAAGCTGGGGCTTTCCAAGAAACTGTTACTTGCCCACCCACTGCCACATTGGCACGATTAACGGTTAAGCTATAGCCGACTTCATCATCTGGTGGTGGAGGTGGTGGAGTACCACCTTTAGTTACAGCAAAATTAGTTGATACGTCAGCACGATTATAACTACCACCATTAAAAATCCTCGCTTCATAAGTTCCAGTATTACTAAGCCTAAAAGTCATCTGCCCACTAGTACCGGTCGTGGGTAGATATTGGTAAGTAAGGTATTGAGTGTCTGGCACACCATCCTTGTAGATACCAACCCAAGATTTAGACTGACGGGAAGTGGGGGCTTGCCAATTGATATTAATATTTTCCGTTTGAGTATATGTAGACTTGCTGGCTGTTACATTAAAATTACCGCCACCACCGCCATCATTGTCTGGGGCTTGGATATTTATATTAGCCGACACTCCAGCTCTAGTGTAACCACCATCACTAAAAATCCTCGCTTCATAAGTTCCAGTATTACTAAGCCTAAAAGTCATCTGCCCACTAGTACCGGTCGTGGGTAGATATTGGTAAGTAAGGTATTGAGTGTCTGGCACACCATCCTTGTAGATACC
>JAGOSI010000010.1:0-1875 GCA_018062385.1 Minisyncoccota bacterium | reverse complement strand
AACCCAAGATTTAGACTGACGGGAAGTGGGGGCTTGCCAGTTTACAGTCAAGGAATCACCAACTTCAGCTGTAGCAATAGTAAAAGCTACTGAATAACCAGCTGTTTGAGCGCTCACCGGATGAGAAATACCTAAACCGAAGACCAAGACCAAGACCGCTAAAATATTTAATCTTTTCTTAAGTAAAAATGTCATATAGATTTTTAGTTCCCCATAGACAAAAGCTGTTCATTATGGTGAAAATATGTCCCTACAATACCACGATTTTCATTTTTTGCTAGTGCAGATTTTTGACTGAGTTTTCGGTCAAAAATATCTTCAATTTATCTAGGGACCGGACTCTCATTGAAGTTTTTTGTTTTTCTTCCAAAGACATCTCCGCCCAAGTTTGATCGTACCCATCTGGAATAAAAATTGCATCCCAACCAAATCCTTCCTCCCCTCTCGACTTATCAGCAATCGTACCTAAAGTTTCTCCGACAAAAGTCTGTACTCCATTTTTATCGGCGATCGCGAAGCAAGTCATAGCGGAAGCGTTGCGATTTTTGTAAGTATTTAGCAAATGTGTCATCCCCTCATTTTGTAATGACTCCAGAAAATATTTTATAAACGGACCAGGCAATTTACCTAAAGCGGAAAAAGTGAGGGCCGTATCCTCCACCAAAACTGGAGATTTGAGTAATTCATAAGCCACTTTAGCCTTAGTGATAGCCACTGTTTCCAGATCAAGTGATTGTATTTCGGGTAAATCAAGCTTTTGTTGATTAATAGTAATACCTAAATAATTTTCTAATTCTCTAGCCTTATTTGCATTTCCGGTAACAAAAGTGATTTTCTCCATATTCGCCACATCATAACACTACTTGATAGCTGTGTAATTAATAGTCGTAGAAATGATCAATTGAAATATTCTTCTCCTGCAATCTTCTATAAACACCAGCAATATCTTTAACCTCTGTTTCTACCGTTATTCTATCTAAATATTCTGGTTCATTATTTTTAATCGACACAATTTCAGCATCTCTAAGGATTTCCTTTGTACCATCTACTGCCACTGCCCCAGCTTGGTCTCTATAGGTAAAAGTAATTTTATTGTTACCAGAAATATTGATTATTCTAAAATCTTTGTTGTTTGACTCTTCTTCTAATTTGCTAAGTAAAAGTCGAGTGAAGGGATGATAATGTGGAGCTTTAATTAGTTCATAATTTTTACCATCATCACGAGTCACAACCGCATAAATAACATCATCCTGCACACCAAATTTTGTATGTGTAGCAAAAGCAATAACCGAAGAATAAGTGGCTTTTATTCCATACTCAACTGTTAAAATTAATTTTCTCTCCAGTCGTCTAACATCTTGCAACCAAGTGTAATCTTTCTCATTATCAAGAGTCCAGACCCCAATCAATGCCGAGGAGTATGAGAAATCGTACCAAGGATAATCGTAAATAAAAGTAGCATAATCATTTGCTACTTTATAGGCATAAATATCTTCAGCTACTTGAGTATCACCAGCCAACCATTCAGTAAATCTACCAATACTATTTTCGTAAATTCCCTTTATTATATTCTCTACCGTAAAACTCCAACCGATAACACTAAGTACCGTAAGATAATCTTCATTATTATTAACACTATCCTTAGTTAAATTTAAAACTTCATCATGTTGTCGCCAATAGTCTTTTATAGCACCAAAATAAGAGAAGTCGGTCGGTAAACCGTCTCGTAAAGTTACGGTGTATTCATCGGCACTATAAACTATGTACCATTCAGGTAAAGCCAAATAAGCATTATCGAAAACACGATAATAATCATTAGTAGTACTAGCTACATCACTTATAACTTTCTCTTGTTTATAAAAATTTAACTTTTCT
>JAGOSI010000038.1 GCA_018062385.1 Minisyncoccota bacterium | reverse complement strand
CAGTCGGAGTAAAATCTACATCTTCAGGTAAAAGCCATGGCAGATGTTCCTTTGGTACAACATGAGCTTTCCCTTCCGGATCATACACAATCGGAATCGGCACCCCCCAATAACGCTGCCGCCCAATTGACCAATCCCGCAAACGATAAGTATTTGTCATCCGCCCACCCACTTTTTCCGTAATAGCAATTTTCGCTTCTTCGGAATCCATACCATCGAACTCGTCGGAGTTTATTAACTTACCAACTTCAGTGTGACAACCGCCATTTTTCATGATTGTAAAAGCATGAAAATGATTATCCCAATTCATCTGCTTTGTTAATTCATCTATTTCCAACCACTCTACAGTATGTTTCCCTTCATCAATTTCTGAAGGTTTTTGATTTAAGGAAGTAAGTTTAATATGATAAAAATTACTTTTAGTTATTTGATTTTTATTTTTATTATGACGGTAACCGTGTCCGTACAATGTCACTATAGAGTTACCAATTATTTCAAAATCAGTAAAGCCAGTCTCTTCCTCTAGTTCTCGAGCAATCGCTATTTCGTCAGACTCACCCTCAGTGCCACCACCCACAAAATGTATATGGGTATGTTCACCATCAACCTCTTTTTGCACTAAAAAAGTCCCGTCAGTTGGATGTTCAATAATTAAATCTACACAATCACGAACCAGAGTTTCCACACCCTCTCTGGGAGCAGAAATTCCCACATCTGTAGTAAATTTAGCCACCACTGGCTTTACTAGCAACCCAAACTTCTTCGCAAACGCAAAATCACGCTCATCATGCGCCGGTACCGCCATAATCGCTCCCGTACCGTAACCACCAAGTACATAATCGGCAATATACACTGGAATTTCTTCTCTACTTCCTGGATTAGTGGCGGTAATTCCTTCTAATTTAACTCCAGTTTTTTCTTTGGTGGCATCAAGGCGGTCTTGATCGGCTTTTTGTTTGGTGACATTTATATAATTCTCCACTTCACTCCAATTTTGAATTTGGTTTTTATTTTTTTCTACCAAAGCATGCTCGGGAGCCAGCACTAAGTAAGTTGCTCCATAAAGTGTATCGGGACGAGTAGTAAAGACCGTCAATTTTTCTCCAGTTGATAGAGAAAAATCAATTTCTGCCCCCTTACTTCTACCTATCCACTGTCTTTGCGCTTCTTTGATATGTTCTGGCCATTCAAGAGCATCGAGGTCGTCGGTCAATCTATCAGCGTACTTAGTAATTTTCAGCATCCACTGTGGCATTTCTTTCTTCTCAATCAAAGTTCCACAACGCTCACAAGTACCATCCGCCAACACTTGCTCATTAGCAATCACCGTGTGACACCCTTCACACCAATTCACCTTCCCTTTTCCGCGATAAGCAATTCCATTTTCAAAAAATTTGGTAAACATCCACTGCGTCCATTTGTAGTATTCAGGATCGGTAGAGCTGGTGGTTTTGTCCCAGGAGAAAGAGTTACCCATACTCGCGAGCTGATCCTTCATGTAGGCAATATTTTGATTCGTCCAATCTTTAGGATTGATATTGCGCTTAATAGCAGCATTTTCAGCAGGAAGACCGAAGGCATCAAAACCCATCGGGAATAATACCTGCTTTCCATTCATTCGTTTAAAACGCACATAAATATCTGGTACTGCAAAAGCATACCAATGCCCGATATGAAGATTTCCTGAGGGATAAGGCCACTCTACCAGCACATATTCTTTCTCTTTGCTAGTATCACGCTCTCCAACATTATAAATCCCCTCCTCTTCCCAAGTTTTTTGCCATTTCTTCTCGATGGCGCTTGAATCAAATTTTTTGTGCATACAATATTATAAACACAAGTATGCCATGAATATTATGACTAAAACACCCCCTTGACTGTTATTTATTTTAGTTATATTATTTTTACTGATTTATTTTATATAGGAGTTTGCCATGGGTCCTATCATTACTAAGTTATTGTGTGTGACATTGCTTTTTTTGTTGATTATTGTTGTTTTTCCCACACTAATAGTTAAAATAGCCCCTCTTCTTCTTATTTTTTTATGTTTGCAGTTACATTTGTTCTTGCTTCATAAATAAGTAATAAAAAACACCCTCAGAATTTCGAGGGTGTTTATTTTTATCAAAAACTTAAAAACTAATTAACCGTTCTTGTTGGCACCACTATATTTACAGAATTATTATTTTCTGACTGAGAAACGACCCGTTCAAAACAATGTCTTCCCTCTTTATGGTCCCAATTGTTTCCGCCCTTGATAAGCATGGTCTTGGTTAACTCATAATTAACATCAACCGGATAGTTCATATCTGGATTCTGACTAGGATGAGCAAAGGTAGCGCAAAGCTCAAAACCTTTTTCAGTAATTTTGTATGAGTAAGCTTCACGATCTTCTGGCGCGACTGGCGTTTCTACTCCCACATACAATTCCTCAATAGTAGCCGGTAAAGTATCGTTTATCCGCGCATAATCTTCAATTCTATATTGTATATTTTGCAAATCCATCACTTGGGTTTCATCTAGTTTCATTTCTCGTACTTGCGTTGGAGTTTCAATATGATTAAAACCAAGCACAAGCGACAGAAAAACCACTGTACTCATCGCTCCTGCATAATAGACAGACATCTTCTCACGAGTGAGCCAGTAACCACGAGCGTCCTGCAAGTAGTAATAAAAGGCGGCGCCTACCACGACCAGCAATACTCCAGCCTTAAGAATAAAACGAGTGGTTATTTCCCCATTTAAGAAAGCAAGAATAATAGCTACTAAATCACCAAGCAAAACTCCTCCGCCAACAAGTAGCGACAAATAAACCAACCACTTGGTAAAACCAGAGTAAGTACTATTACTTTCTTCACGACGAACATTATTTACTTTTCTAGTAAGAATTAAGTAGGTTGGGAAAAATACCAAAAGCATAGCAATCCCCAATCTCACACCTTCACTTGAAGCCTCTATTTGCCAATAACTATCTACTGCGTCTGGATAGAGCAGATTGATAATGTTGAATAATAAAACCAATAAAAACGCGATTGATAAATAAAGTGTAATAAGTGAACCTAATTGAAGCACAAAGTGCTTGGCGGTGTTATTTTCCATATACCTACAAGTATGCGCTTTTTTACGAATTCGTAAAGGTGTGAGATAATAAAAACCTATGAAATCAGAAGATTTGAAAAAAGCCCCGAAGTTGTTTTGTGAAAGCATTAATGTTGGTTTTACTCCCGAATATTTTGTGATGGGTTTGAGTTCAGGTAGCCAAGGCGCGATTTACTCACTCACTCCCCAGCATGTAAAACGCCTTCAGCAGTACCTCACACACCAAATTGCCGAGTACGAAAAGGAACACGGTGAGATCAAAGCCGAATGGAACTCAAATATTGTCAGTCCAGTTCAGAGAGTAAATCCGCCAACGGAGTTGAGTTAAAGAAAACATAAAAGCCCCGAAAAACGAAGTTTTTCGGGGCTTTTATGTATTCAGGAAACCAAACCTTAATAAGTTTCGAACGACTCTGCAGGCGTAGCCGAAGCCTTAGTGAGAAATGATTAAGGTTTGGTTTCCAATTCCATCTCTACTAAATCATAAACTCAATCACATCACCATCTTTAACAATATAATCCTTCCCTTCGGTGCGGAGCTTCCCTGATTCGCGAGCCTTAGCTAAAGAACCAACTTGTACCAGATCCTCAAAAGTTACCACTTGGGCGCGGATATATTTCTTTTCAAAATCACTATGGATAGCAGCCGCCGCCTTAGGGCCAGTTGAACCAACCGGCACTGTCCACGCTCGAGTTTCTTTTTCACCGGTTGTGAAGTAACTCATGAGACCTAAGCGATTGTAACAAGCACGAATCAAGCTCTCCACCCCACTGCCTTGCGCGCCATACTCACGACGAAAATCATTTTTCTCCTCATCACTCAAATCTCTAAGTTCATGTTCCATCCCCGCATCAACCACCACATATTCTGAGCCAGTGGTTTCAAAGAAATTGAGTAATTCTTGCCAACGTTCATCGTTTTGCTCATCGAGATTAAAGGCATCGGTCTTTTTATTACAAATATACAAAAACGGTTTCATGGTTAAAAGATGTAGGCCTTTTACAATCTTACGTTCCTCCTCTGTCATTTCGAGCTTGTTGGCTAGTTGCCCAAGTTCAAGATGTGGTAAGAGTCTAGTCAAAACTTCTTTTTCTACCAACGCTTCTTTGTCGCCACGCTTGGCATCACGCTCAACATTCCCAAGTCTTTTACTAACTGTCTCCGCATCAGCTAAAATTAGCTCGAGATTTATTACCTCAATATCCGAAAGCGGATCGACTCCACCCGACACATGATGAATATCGCCATCTTCAAAAATCCGCACTACTTCGGCAATCATGTCGGTCTCACGAATATTGGCTAAAAATTTATTTCCCAATCCCTCACCCGAAGACGCTCCAGCCACAAGTCCTGCAATATCCACAAACTCCACAATTGCAGGAATAATTTTGGCAGTATTGGAAATTTTGGCCAAGGTATCCAAACGACTATCAGGCACGGTCACAATACCCACCGAAGGGTCGATAGTAGCAAATGGATAATTAGCGATTAAAACCTCATTCTTGGTTAGGGCAGTAAATAAAGTAGATTTTCCAACATTTGGTAATCCAACAATTCCAACAGATAATGACATATGAGTGCTAGAGTAACAGATAATAAAGAAATATTAAAGCTAAAATTGTAACTAATTTATGTTTATGTCTGAACTACAGATCAAAACCTGTATAAGACATATTAAAACTTTTATTTATTAGCGGGAAATCAGGCACCATATTACCCAAACCAGACGTTCCTACCACTGTCCAATTCATAAATGACGGATCTTTTGGTGCGACACGACTAATCCTGCCTTGAGAGTCGGTAGTGACGAAATAAACAATTTCACCGCGCCAACCTTCTATTAAACTAGTAGCCACACCGTTACTCTTTAATTTTAATTCGCCGACATCAGCCCTAATTGCGCCTTCTGGCAGAGTTTCGAGAGCTTTGAAAATTAGCGACAGGGAGCTCTCCACCTCTTTAACTCTAACATTAAACCGCGCTAAAACATCACCAGTGTTTTCAATGGCTATATCGTTGGTAAACAACTGTCCATAAATAGAATAAGCAAAATCCTTACGAGCGTCTGTTTCTATACCCACACATCTGGCCACCACCCCTGTCACGCCATGATTCTTAGCAACTTCATAGGATATAGTTCCAGTGTCTCGTAAGCGGTTAAATGATGATGTACTACCATAAGCAATTTCCAAGACTTCAGAAAAATCTTTCTGTAAATGTTTTAGTTTATTGAGTAAAGACAATTTTCCTTCTTCGGTAATATCTTTAGTTACTCCACCCGCAGCATTTACACCACGTAAAAATCGACTTCCAGTCAACTCTTCATTGATTTGCATTATTACCTCACGAAGTCTAGCGCCATTTGCCCCACCAAAGTTGAAACCCGTATCAAGCATAATTGCCCCAATGTCTCCAAGATGATTTGCAAGTCTTTCAAGTTCAGCATAAATTACACGCAGATATTCCGCCCTCTCTGGCACTCTCGTATCAGACAATTTTTCCAAAGCTATGCAATACGCCCAAGAATGACTAAACGAGCTATCACCAGAAATTTTTTCGGAAAGTTTAATTGTCTGTGACAGAGGAAGAATTTCAAATAATTTTTCTGAACCTTTATGAGTGTAACCGAGCAATGGTTCGAGTAACATAATCTCTTCTCCAGCCAAACTAAAACGAAAATGTCCCGGTTCGATAATACCCGCATGAATCGGCCCTACTGGCAATTCATAAATTCCCTCACCTTCCACTTTTTGAAATTTATAATCTCCTTCGGTAAATTCTGGTCGCTCTTGCCAATCAAAATCCTTTCTTAGTGGAAAAATATTGGTCGGCCAATTACCGTGAAGTAACAACTGACGATTGTCAGGGTGCCCCACCGGAATCAAACCAAAAAAACTTCTTATTTTACGTTCGTAATTCCAAGCATCATGAGCGATTGTTGTCAGTGATGGAAACTCCAATGTCTCATTGATTCGAACATAAATAATGAGTGAAGTATTTTTTTTAGGCAACGCAAATATATACCAAACCTTAAAACAACCTTCTTCTGCTCGATTATCGGTAGCAGTAATGAGCTTAAGTTGAAAATTTTGGGTTTTCAGTAGCTCTGAAACCGTATCTAGAAGTTCGGAAGACGTCAGTTCAAAAGATCTGGTTTTGTCAGCCAGCTCAC
>JAGOSI010000009.1 GCA_018062385.1 Minisyncoccota bacterium | reverse complement strand
TACAACTCGTTAATATGAGCATTAAGTACAGCCTCGTACTTTGTGGCATTTTTTAGGATATCATTTGAAAAAGACATTTGAGCCCCTTTTCTTTAATTTAAAAGTTTCGCAAAGAACAACTGCGACTAACAATAATACAAGTAGAAAGGATTTTGTCAAGGGAAGTAAAAACACAAAAGAGGGCGGGTGCGAAGCACCCGCCCTCTTTTGTGTTTTTACTTCCCATCCATCGCCTCATTTGCCAATCTATCCGCCTCCTTATTTAAAGCTCTCGGAATATGAGTGAAGAAAATATTTGGAAAATTTGCCACCCGCAGATTGTGAATTTCGATAAACATCGGTACCAATCCAGGTTCTTTGATTTGGTATTCCCCACTTAGTTGTTTTTTTACCAACTCACTATCGAGCCTTATTTCAAATTGAGTAGTCTTGGTCGCTTTACCATAGATTTGTTTTAAAGTTTGCAGAGCCAACATCACGGCATAATACTCTGCAAAATTATTGGTAGCATTGCCAATTGCTTGTTTCACTTCCCTAACCATTTGACCATCTTTAGTGATATAAACCCCCACTCCTGCCGGCCCCGGATTACCACGCGCTCCACCATCCGTAAAAGTAATGATTGTTTCCATATTATTTGAGTGTAGCAGACTTTTAAGGAGAAACAAGGAGAGTAAAACTCGACTATGTTTTCCTTAGACAGACACAATGTGATTTTCGACCCCCAAGGGAGAAAATTAATATGTGTTCCGCCAAGACCAGACAACAACAGCACCAAACCTAACTTAAACAACATCTATCACCCGCAAACGTACCTGGAGACGATTCATAAAATAACTTTCTTCAAGATGTACCAGAATGGAAAAAGTTGAATCGGTAGAAGGAGTTTTGGTAAAACTGTCTGGTAATTTAAAGAATGCGATGGCTTCTTTGGCAATTCCAGTAGTTTCAAACACCAATTTCGTGTGTTCTTTTATCTTTCCAAAAACTTCCACTTTTATAGGCTTTACATTATTTATCAAATAAACTGGCTTAGAATTACTATGCCCAAACGGCGCACATTGTTTTTGTGCCACTAACAATGATTTGTTAATCATTTCCAAAGACAGTTCCATATCAACCTGCAACGGTTCACTCACCACTGCGCCCACTCCCAATTTTTTATAAGCATCTTGGAGTGATTCAGCGAAATAATGGATTTTTTCTTCTCGGACAGTAAATCCGCCGGAAGCGTGATGTCCGCCAAACTCATAAAAAATTTCTGGCGTCGCTTCCATTAACCTAACCACACTCACATTACCACCTGATCGACACGATCCTTTAAACATTCCGTTTCCATCCTTCCCCCACAAGAAAGCTGGGCGATTATATTCTTCTGCTAATTTGTTAGCAGCCAAACCAACTAAAGAGGGGCGCCATTCTGGATTTCCCATCGCAAATACATCAGGAATATTTTCTTTTAATTCTAATCGTTTATGTAACTCCTTAGTCATCTGCGCCACCGCTGATTTTCTTTCTGTGTTTAATTTTTCGAGATGAAGCATTCTTGTTTCTGCCTCAGCTTCATCGGTAGTCGCGAGCAAAGAAAAAGCGTCTTCAGGTGTGTCCATTCGTGAGGCAGCATTTATTCTTGGGCCAATAGTAAAACCAATATCATCTTCCGACAAATATCTCGGGTCAACTTTTTGTTTTCTGAGTAATTTTTGTAGTCCTGGGCGACGAGTTTTTCGTAAAACCTTTAACCCATAAGTAGCAAAAACTCGATTTTCATCTACCAAGGGCACCATGTCGGCAATAGTCGCCACTCCCACCATATCAAGCCACCACTTTTCAAGACCAGCCGGAATAGCAAAACCACCTCTTGCAATCAAGGCCTGTACTAATTTAAAAATTACTCCCGCTCCGCAAAGGCCGGTAAATGGATAGGTATTTCCGACTTTAGGATTTACCACCGCCAGCGCGTCTGGAAATTCTTCTTTTGGTTCGTGGTGATCGGTAATAATTACTTCAATATTTTGCTCACGGGCTTGCTTCACCGCTTCAATATCGGTTGTTCCACAATCAATGGTAATAATGAGTGTTGGATTATATTTTTCTTTTATAGATAAAACTGCTTTGGCACTCAAACCAAAGCCATCATAGTGGCGATGAGGAATGTAATTATGAAAATTTTGGTAACCAACAGCTTTGAAAAAATCGTGTAGCACTACCGCTCCCGGAATTCCGTCACAATCATAATCACTATAAATAACAATTGTTTCATTGGCTTTTATCGCTTGAAGAATTCGCTCTACCGCCTTTTCCATGTCGTGAAGTAAAAATGGATCATGTAGATGTTGATCGTAAGACGGATTTAAATACAGCTCAGCTTCAGCTTTTGTTTTGATACCACGATTAAATAGGAGCTGGGCTAGATATTTATCATTTACCGCCAATTCTTTTTCTATTTCTTCCGTAATTTCCTCCCGCATCGAAAATAGCGACATATTCCGCTTATAGTATCACAATTAGAATTTGCGTTATACTGGAGGGTATTATGGAAAATATTTTTTTGAAAATTATCAACCGCGAAATACCGGCCAATATAATTTATGAAGATGATTTAGTGATAGCTTTTTTGGATATTGTACCAGTAAACAAAGGTCATGCCTTGGTCGTACCCAAAAAACATTTTGTAAATATTCTTGATGGTGACCCAGACACATTGGCGCACATGATGAAAATTTCCCAAAAAATCGCTAAGGCTCAGGTAAAAGAATTAGGGGCAGAAGGTTTTAATTTAGTAGTAAACAACGGCATAGCGGGTGGACAGGAAGTTATGCATTCACATTTTCATGTTGTACCAAGATATCTAGGAGACAATGCTTACCAAAAACCAAGTCATGTGGAGTGTAGCAAGGAAGAGTTTGTGGCGATAAGGGAGAAGTTGGCGGGAGTGATAAATTGAAAGAGTAAGTAAATAGAACAATATTTTGTTATTTTCGAACGACTCTGCAGGCGCAGCCGCAGCTTTAGTGAGGAATTAACAAAATGTTGTTCTAGGTGAATGAAGTAAAATTCATAATTTACAAAAAACTTAGCCGTGTTATTCTTAGATTAAGAACAAACAATTGTATGAATACTATTACCAGAGAGTATTTAGACAGTAGATTATCTGTACTAAAGTCAGATATAGTGGCTGAAATGTACAAAACTCTTCTAATACATGGACTCATAGTAGTAGCGACTATAGTAGCAGTAGCTAAAGCTTTTTGAGTTTAAGTTAAACATAAGTAAAAACCTCGTGTCTTAAACACGAGGTTTTTACTTCTTCTACCCTCCCCTCATCCCCTTCAATATCTGCACCAACTGTGTCAGTAAGGTGATCAGTTGTTGTTTCCTTTGGGGATCATTGGTAATGGTGGGATTAGTCGCTAGCGTCGTGAGAGTGGTGATGGCGGTGTGTAGGTTGGAGTTTGGGGTCAGTTGGTACTCTTGGCGGATAGTGTTAGCTTCTGTGATGTTTCCTAAAGCTTCGAGTTTGTTGGCCCGACCTTTAGCAGAAGTACTGGTAGTGGGATTGTGACATTCGACGTTGGCTGAGACAGTGAGGTTGTCGGTTAGGATGTCAGTTCTAGGGTTGGTGGTGGAGTCGTCACTCCAATTGATGAAGGTGCAACGGTTGTTGGGGATGACTTCGACAGCGGTAGTACTACTACCACTAGTGATTGGTGATTGGGTGATGGTGCCAGAGAGAGTGTAGCCATCACTGTCTTGGTAGATGGCTTTGTATTGTTCAGTGATGGTCCAGTTGTATGTGTCGCGGAGGGTGTCGAGGGCGGTGGCGCCGGTGCTGGTGTATGTTTTGAGGCCGAGGTGGAATGGGACGTTGGATTGGAGAGGTTGGGCGGCCCAGGATTGGAGGGTGGAGTCTTGATTAGATTGGGAGAGGCCGGCGTTGAGGAACATATCGTTCATAGCAGTGACGTTGGAAACGTCCCAGATGGAGAGGTCTTGGTTGAAATTTTCATTACCATTAAACACACCATTCATGTAAATTACATTTGACACATCCCACATACTAATATCATAATTGAAAGGCGTATGATTAAATAAATTAGCTATATTTGTAGAGCTAGAAATATTCCAGCTACTAATATCTTGATTAAATGAAGAGAATCTAAACATAGCGGACATGTTAGATACTTTTGAAACATTCCACATACTAATATCCTGATTAAAATAAGTTGCACTATTAAAGATGTTAGACATGTTAGTTACGTTTGACACATCCCAATTATCCAATAGTTGATTGAAGGGAGTATTATTAAACATATATGACATTTTAGTAGCACTAGCAGTATTCCAATTATTAATAGGTTGATTGAAAGAAGTGCCTGAAAAAACTTCTTGCATATCTGTTACTTTAGATACGTCCCAGTGATTAACTAAACCATTAAATAAAGAAGCATTCAAAAACATTTTGAACATAGCTGGGCCATTACTCAAATTAGGTGCATCCGTCGCTGGCACTGTCAGGTTGGCACAGCCATAAAAAGCACTGGACATACTCGTCCAAGCGTTACTCCCCCACTGCTCCACTGTAAGAATTTTGAGTTTGTCACCACTGTTATTGAAATAAATGCGGGGGTAGGTACCTTTGATAGCGACTTTGTATTCTCCGGGTTCAGGGAAAGTGATGGTTTGGGAAGCTGAAGTTGATGTAGCAATGGTACCAGTAGCGGTAGAGCTGGATAGTGATTCCCAGTAGATGGAATAGCTATAACCAGATCCAGTTCCTGGGATAGTGATTTGATTGGAAGCGGAGGTACCGGTATTTTCAGTGTCCCAAGTGGTGATGAAGTCATTGGCGGTGAAGGAGGCTTGGGTGGTGGCGGTGGTGGAGATGAATAGAGTGAAGATAAATAATAAGGTGACTAGGAAGTTACGATAAGTACGACCCCCCCCAATGATTGTGGTGATTATTGTCATATGTGGGAGCATTTTATCATAGTGGGGTGATGGAAGGAAAGTTGATTACAAATAAAACCCCCGAAAAACGAAGTTTTTCGGGGGTTTTAGATCTCATTATTTTGTTGCACTCCCTACCTTTCCAACACCTCCAAAGCTGGTGTAGTGCCCTTCTCTAAAAAAGTCAACATTGATCCTCCTCCAATCGAAATAAATTCAAACTTATCGGAAAGACCTAAATTATTTACAGCTGCCACAGTATCACCACCACCGATCACACTAAAGCCGTCGGAATCGGCCACTAGTCGCGCTACCGCCTCTGTTCCCTCCTCAAAATCTTTTTCATAATTACCAAACGGTCCGTTCCATAAAATAGTTTTAGCATTTTCAATATATGATTTAAGCATCATTGCCGTATCTTCTCCTAAGTCATAAATAATATCCTCAGGCAAAACTGAATCTGCTGTCTTGGTCTTCACTCCATCTTCACTTTGCACCACCACATCAATCGGTACCAGTAATTTTTCACTCCACAAAAATGGACTATCAACCAAAGATACATCTGAGATCATTGATTTACCTACCTCGAGTCCTCGCGCTTTTAAAACATCGTGAGCCAAAGCGCCACCAATAAATACATGATCATAGAGTGACAAATATTTTTCCACCAAAGGCATCTTGGTTTCAAACTTCGCCCCACCTAAAAGTAAGATTGACGGACTGGCTGGGTTCATCATTTTTACTAAATGATCAACCTCTTCTTTCAAAGTGATTCCGGCGTAGGCTGGCAAAAGTTTAGCTACTCCGAGAGTTGAAGCGTGTTCACGGTGAGCTTCGGCAAAAGCATCGTTCACATAAATATCACCATAACTAGCAATTAGCTTAGAAAATTCTTCATCATTTGTTTCTTCTCGCTCGTCCTGACGCAGATTTTCACACACCACTATCTCACCGTCTTGCATATTATTTCTAATATCTGAAAAAGTTTCGTCAGTAATTACTCCGCCCCAAGTCATTGATATAGCTTTGTTTAATTCTTCAAAGACCGGTTTTAGAGTTTCGTGCGGTTCGCGTCCGATATGAGAAATAATAATCACCTTAGCTCCTTGATCACGTAAAAATTGCAAAGTCGGCACAGCTCGTTTTAAACGAAAATCATTACGAACTTTCCCTTCCACTAATGGCACATTAAATGATGCCCTGACCAACACATACTTACCTCGCAAATCCTGTACTTCCGTAATCGATTTTAAATTCATAGGTTTATTTATTTTTAATAGTAGACTTAACAATATTTACAAACTCCTCAGCATTCAAACTAGCCCCACCAACTAAAAATCCCTGCATTCCACCTTGCTCATATAAGTCTTTAGCAATACTAGCCTTAACCGAACCACCATAAAGAATAGTTACTTTCTCGGCCGTTTTACGGTCGTATAATTTTGCTAAAGTACTTACGATAAACAACTGCATTTCTTTTACATCTTCGACCGTAGCTGTCTTTCCGGTACCAATAGCCCAAATCGGTTCGTAAGCAATCACAATTTTAGTAATATCCTTGGCCAAAAAGCCTTTGGCTAGACTTTTGACCTGAGCTTCAATGTGATTAAAAAACCCTCCCTGTTCATCACGGTTTTTTTCGCCGATACACACAATCGGGGTTAGACGACGTTTTAGTAACGCTTGAATTTTTCGATTAACCTGCTCGTCAGTCTCACCAAGCGCACGTCTTTCCGAATGACCAACAATCACATGACTAACTCCAAAACCCGCTAACTGACTAGCAGAAATTTCCCCCGTAAACGGTCCTATCTCCTCATAAAAAACATCTTGAGCACCAAGCTTGACTCCTTTTTCTTTTAAGGTTTTTGCCAATTCAGAAATATATAAAAACGGTGGCACTATCACTACTTTAGTATCAATTTCACTTTTTAATTTGCGACGCACTTCACTATAAAGGACTTTAGCTTCAGCCAAAGTTATAGGATTTAATTTCCAATTAGCTACTACTAGGGTATTGGTATGTTTCATACCTTAGGATTGTATCACATTGAATTAATCAGTACTTAACCATTAATTTACACTACGCCATTCCGACATCTCAAATACATCTGAGGTTTTAGGAATTAGTGGTGGTGGACTACTAACTAAGTTGCGATCATAACTGTTGTGTCGATCTTGAAATCCAGACACCATAACCCCACCAGAGGTCCATTGTGTTCCCACTCGACCATTAGACACAGTTGTTCCATTCATAGTTACTGAACTTCTAACGACATAGGGGTCAAGCGAGCCAGGCAAACCATAACCACCACCCGCAGAGTAATGATTTCTTCCTAAGTGACCATTTTGTGCCACAAAAATCCCGTTTAATGTCATATTATTTGGCACAGACAATCCAATTAGCACATCTTGTTCTGCCACCGCCAAAAGCCCAGAGGATGTGGCTGAGGTATAAGTAATGTTATTGTTTAGAATAATACTGGGATTAATAGCAGGAGAAGCTACGTCTGCGGCGGCTAAAGTGACTTTACCATCCACCACTCCTTCTAACCATACCTTATCCTGTACAAATATCAGTGGGCAAGAATTAGAGATGTTATAGGTACCGACTAAAGTTGAGCCAGAAATAACGTGTCTCTCTTGTTGCCATCCAGCTTCAGTGGTATAGCCCCAATACTGCGTAGTGTTTGTCACTCGATTGACAGTGATAGTGTTGTTACTGTTAAAAACTATTCGGTATCCATATGAACCAGACGGACCAATATATATACCACCAGCATTTTGCGCCCGATCAAGCATTTGTGATAGGTCAACCGACAATCCAGTAAAATTAATTGGTGCTGACGGAAAAGAAAACAGGGCTGGATTGGCATTAGCGGTACTAGTAAAGACTCCGTCTTCAGTACGATTAGGTGAGCAACCAAAACTACTAGTACAAGTCCAAGTAGATTGACCACTAGTTACTACAGAGTTGTTGGTGCCGTCCATTCTAATGCCTCCGTTTGAATGATAAGGCCCGATAATTGTACGATCATCACCAGCCCACACATTAGCATTAATAATAAATGAATATTCCGCCACAGTCGGACGACTATACCTAGCAGTTACCGTTCTCTCTATAGTGGGATCGGCATAAGTAAAGCCAGTCGATGTCACATCAATCGAAGCAACATCACCACAGTAAGTACTACTGGCAATATCAAGAGAGAACTCACCGATTGCGCCTCCTTCAGCATCATAATAAACATGTTCGTAAGGGCCCGCTCCACCTGTACCGTCAGTTGTGTCATTTGGATAATGGGCTAAAAACCACTTGTAATAATTTAAACCAGCTTCAGCAATATCCTGTGATTTAAGGATTTCTACCTTCTGATTAATCAACTGACTCTGAGTGATAATGTATCCGAAAAATGACCCTATTATGACAAAAAATATCGCACTAAAAACCAAAACCGTTACCAGCATATAACCTTGTTGCCAAGTCTTTAGTTTTTCTTGTACAATATTTTTTGTCATGACTTAATTCTACTACAGGTTGTCCTTGAGATTCCTTGGTGATGTTCCACTCCTCAACAAAAATTCTCCTGGTGATCTTAAGGGGTCAATATTTACAATTACCCTAGCTTCTATATAACGCACATCAGTCAGCAAGGCCGTAGTGGTTGAGAGCAAATTGCCATTGGTATCAAAGTAAGAAAAAGTACTGGTGGCTTGATCAAAGTTCTGTACATACTTTGACAGAGTTTCTGTTTTTACTGGTGTAACCAAATCGTAGATTGGTGGAAATCCGGATGATTTATACGTATTTTTATAAAGAGTGGTACTAGATAATTCATATTCTAAATACTCAACAGAAGGCTCATCATCAACATCACTATAAAATCCAAAATGATTATCTTCCATAACCGCTATTGGAAAAGTACCATCGTCAGCATAAGTCATTTCTTCTGTATCATTAAGCCAAGACTGAAGTCCGAGTCTGGCCTGATCAATCTCATGTGACTGCGCCATTATATAGCTATTAGATTGATAAAGATTAACAATACTAGTCGAAATAACCAGAAGCATAACCGTATTGATGCTAATAATTATTATCACTTCCACCAAAGTAAACCCGTGTTTTTTATTATTTTGAATAAAGGAATTTAGTGACATACTACGGCGCTAAAATTACGGTTTGCACTAAAGAACCATTAATATCAAGCGGGTTCAGAATTTGGGTTGTATATCCTGTAGCTGAAACCGTCAATACATAATCTATTTCCCCAGCTAGGTTTCCAAAAAAAGCCTGTCCGCACCAGCCGGTTACTTTATCTTCAGCGAAACCAGAGCGAGTGAGATTGACATCCGCATCTGTCACACTATTGCCAAAACCATCTCTTACCACTACGCGAAGATTATTAGTTGAAGCCGAGCTTAAAAGTAAGCTCAGCTTTTCATTACTATTAGGCAATAAAGAAAACGGGTGTTCGTCACAAGCCTCGGCAATCACATAAGAACTATCAACCAGAGCTGTATAAACATCCCATTCAATGTCATTTAAATTAATTTCTCCGTCAGCATCAGTCACCTCACTAGTTTGATATTTATAAACTAAGGAAGCGTCTGCTAAAGTACCAATTGTTTTATTACCACGAACCTCTAAAGTTGAACCTGTTAAAGGGATTTTGGCATCAATATAACTAATAGTAAAATCTTCAACCTTTGGTGTGTTAGCGGTGTTGGTAGTTGAAAGAAAAATACCAGCTACGAGGGTTGGAAAAGTGTCTACATCAAGCATCGACAAATCTATATATGTTCCAGAAAATCCTGCTAAATTACCAGGCAAATCTGCTTCGGAGATCAAATCGGAAGTGGAGGTACTAGTATAAAAATGTACTATGATATCAGTATCAGCTGGCTTAGTAGTGGTAATTTTTGCACCCATCCAACCTTCATGCGGACTTGGTGTCAAAGTATTTAACAACACATAACCTGAGGGTTCATAACCTACACCATCATGAAAAAGTTCCAATTCTCCAGAAGCAATTCTTACAGCTGAAGTAGCACTAAGACCAGAAACATCTGTAAAAATTTCGACCACACTAGCTATATTTTTATCAGTCAAAACCTCTATGGTTAAATCGCTTAGGCGATCCACTTGAAAATTCATTGTTGACACATCACTTTCTAAAATTGCTACTGGTAGAGTGGTTGGATTTGGTAGCGAAGTTGTAGCTTGATGAGTTTGATCGGAAGAAAAACCACCAGCTGAAACAAATATTTCATAATTAGAACTAGCAGGTGCACCAGTAAAAAGTGCAGTTCCACTAGCGTCAGTTTTTTTTGTGACATCGATGGTTGAGGTAGTAGTGTAATTAATCAAACGCACATCAATATTTTGAAGAGGCGCAACATTGGCATCAAACACATTGACTCTAAGCGATCCGCCACCGGCAGTGGTTTCAATTGATCTTGGTACTATGGTCGAAGTTGAATAAACGGTACTAGTGGCAGCATTTAAAAACCAAGAATATTCCACCTTCACCCTTTTGTAGTCAGAGACTACACCGTTGTTATCAAGCAATCCCTGCCCATCAGCCGAATCATCGACAAATTCAATCAGGACTCGCTCATTAAAATTAATACCGTTTAGGTTTACCCATCTATTCTGTGGAATCACACCAGACGGAATCCCCGACACTGTTCCGACATCGTCATAGGGTAGAGACCGTAAAAACTCCAAACGATCATTTACCAAAGTTAAAGCTGTCATCTTGGCACGCGAATCAGAAATGAGATTGAGCGAATATTGAAATGATGTAAACAAACCACCAAACACCAACAGTATTATCACGGACACTATTAAAACTTCGATAATAGAGAAGCCGGACTGGTAGCTAGGCGTTTTTCTATACATATTATTTTAAACCATCGGAAATAGAATAAATTGGAGCAATCAAAGCTAGAGCAAAAAATCCCACACCACCACCAATCACCACCATTAATAAAGGCTCAATAATTGTCGATAAATCTTTAGTCTTCCTTTCCACTTCATTTTCGTAAAAAATCGCCAGCTCACCAAGCATGCCAGAAATCTGACCAGTCTCCTCTCCTACCAATATCATTTCCCCTACCAAAACTGGGTAGAGTTTACTATTTTCAATGAAAATATCTGACAGCGGATCTCCCTTCTCCACTCTTTTGGCCGCTTCCTGTAAAATTCTCTTATAATAAATATTTTGTACCACCTCTTCAGTAATATTAATGGATTGAATCACATCGACTCCAGAATTTAATAGAGAAGATAAAGTACGGGCAGTACGGGCAGAATTGGTTTCTTTTGCCATAGTACCAACTATTGGCAATCTAACCACCAACCAAGACATAACATGCTTACCAATTTTAGTTCGCAGTGCGTAAATAAACCCAACCACAAAAAAGATTATAGAGCCGATCGCCAACAAAGTATGCTCCGCAAAGAAATCGCTGGCGTTAATAAGAAAAACAGTGGTAGCCGGTAAGTCCATATTCATATTTTTAAACACACCCGTGATTTGTGGCATCACATAGATCATCATCAATATCGCAATAATCACCATCACTGTCATAACAATCGCCGGATAAATCATTGCGCCTTTAATTTTTTTGGTTAGATTAGAAGATCGCTCCATCTGTACCGAAAGAGTTTTTAGTGACTCAGCCAAATTTCCACTTTCTTCTCCAACTCTTACCATCGCTACATACATATCATCAAACACCTCTGGAAATTCTTTTAAGGCTTCATTGAGTTGGCTACCGCTATTGATTTTTGCGGTCACTTTCTTAATCACACCCTTCAAGCGCTGGTTTTTACTTTGTCTTTCGATAACCGATAAAGCCCTAGTGACAGTCAGACCAGCAGTGATCATTGAGCCAAGATTTCTAGTCACCATCACCAACTCATCACCCGATACTCGACCAAGCTTATAATTGATCTTATCTATATCAATTAGATTCTTAAAAGAAAAAGATTTTGACTCTTCAATAGAAGAAATTTTGTGGTCATTTGATCTAGCAATATCATATACAGAATAGCGGTCATCAGCAGTTACTGTCTCAGAAACTTCATTTCCAGACTGATCCTCACCCGTATATTTAAAAGTTGGCATAGCGCTTATTCACTAACTACTCTTAGAACCTCTTCAATACTAGTAAGACCGCGAGCGGCTTTATACATTCCATCCTCCATCATAGTTAACATACCCTCTTTTCGTGCCTGCTTTTCAATATCATCACCGGTTTTTTCGGCCATTACCATTTCTTTGATAGTTGGTGACATTTCTAAAACTTCATGAATACCCATTCTACCCTTGTACCCATCCTCAGTTTCACCATTTTCCTTAGGAGAATAAAAGGGTATATCGTTCCAGGTTGCATCATCTTTTACTACTTTTTCTTCTTTGAGAGTAGCTAAAACCAAATCAAGATCAACATGTTCGGAAAGTTCATCACGCTGAGCTTTGGTTAATACGTAAGGAATTTTATCGTCAGCCAATTTTCGCACCAAGCGCTGACCCACCGCTACTCGAAGCGTAGAAACAAGCAGAAAAGATTCGGAACCCATATCAATCAGACGAGCTACAGTTCCGGCTGCTGAATTAGTATGTAGAGTACCGAGTACTAAGTGGCCAGTTAAAGCCGCATTAATGGCCAAACTGGCTGTTTCTTCATCACGAATTTCCCCCACCATAATAATGTCTGGGTCCTGACGCATAAGAGACCGTAATCCGGCCGCAAAAGTAAAGCCAATTTCTGGTTTTACTTGGCTCTGATTGACTCTCGGCATTTGGTATTCGATCGGATCCTCAATTGTAGAAATATTTACCTCAGGAGAATTAAGAAGATCTAAAATAGTATAAAGGGTGGTTGATTTTCCTGAGCCAGTGGGACCTGTCACTAAGATAATTCCCGTTGTAGCTCTTGTGGCTTTATGAATACGTTCTAGAGTGTTCCCATGAAAACCTATTCCTTCCAAAGAAAAGCCACTGCGGTTTTCTCGGAGCAATCGCATTACAATCTTTTCACCATAAAATACCGGTAACATCGACACTCGAAAGGCTACTTTTTGTCCATCCATTTCCATTTTAAAGCGACCATCTTGAGGTAAACGCTTTTGATCAAGCTTTAAATTGGACAAAACCTTAATTCGAGCCACTATTGTGCCAGCGACATGCTTGGGTAACTTCATGGCATCATTCAAGATACCATCAATCCGATAGCGGACAATTAGCTCCTCTTCCATCGGCTCAATATGAATATCCGATGCACCTTGAATAATCGCATGCCTAAGCAAAGTATCAACAATCCGCACCACAGGTAAATCCTCAGCAATCTTTTTCAAGTCTTTTTCGCTCAATTCTTCACCATTTTCCTCGGCCACCACCTTTAAAGCTGAGGCATCATTCATAATGATGTCACCAAATTCATCTTTGAGAGTCTTTTGATATTGACGAAGAGCAATTCGCATTGATTCACTATCGGTCAAGCGGGGCAAAATTTTAAATCCTACTTTCTTGCGCACAAAGTCGATTGCTGGTAGATCGGCTGTATCAAGCATCGCCACCTCCAATTCTTTTTCATTCTTTTTATAAGCAATAATATTGTGTGTGCGGGCCACTGGTTCGGGAATTAGCGACAAAATCTCAAAATCAATCTTCATGTTTTTGAGCGATATAAAAGGAATCCCCATTACATAGGACTCTACGCGACGCATATCATCCTCTGTCATATGACCTTGGGCAATCAAAGTCTCCGCCAAAGTCCGGCGTTCTTCTTTGGCAATTTTTTCTACTTGAGCAATATCAACCTTCTTGATGAGACCCGCATCAAGGACAAAACGCTTAAGTTGTTCATCTTGTATACGCACAGAAAAATTCCAAATGAGCTAATAACAATCTCTTCCCTATATTGTAACATTCTCACCATTTTTCTTTAGTAAAAAATCTCCACAGTTTTAAGGAAGTAGGTAGAAATAGATGATTTACTTTCTTTAAACTTTGGTCTATAATCTGAAGGTTGATTGAATGCTCGGCTTGTGCCGGGCATTCTTCGTGAAAGCAGAAATAAGTAAATTTTTAAGGTTATTTTATTGATTATTAGATTTAAAAGTAATTTATGTTTGATTTAAAAGTTATCAACGCCGTTTTGGCTGAATTAGAAGAAGAGCGTGGAATTCCCCGCGAGAAAATGATCGATGCTATCGAGCAATCTTTAGCCACAGCTTATAAAAAAGAATTTGGTAAGAGAGGACAGATCATTAACGCTAGCTTTGATTTAAATACCGGTACCACCATTTTTAATCAAGTAAAAATTGTGGTAGATGAAAGCATGCTAAAGCCTGAGCTGGAGGAAGGTGAAGAGGAAACTGAGCTTGATACTGAAGCTGAAAGTACTGACGAAACTGACACTCGTGTACGTTTTGATGAAGAAAAACACATCATGCTTTCTACTGCCCGCATGATCAAAAAAGATACCCAAGTTGGTGATGAGCTAGTATTTCCACTTGAGCCAAAAGATGATTTTGGTCGTATCGCTGCCCAAACCGCTAAGCAAGTTATTGTTCAAAAGATTCGTGAAGCGGAAAAAGATGCGGCTTTAGCTGAATTTGGCCAGAAAGCTGGCGATATCGTCATCGGTTTTGTTCAACGCTTTGAACGAGGAAATCTATACGTAGATCTTGGTCGAGTTACTGCTATCATGCCTTACGATGAACAAATTCCAGGAGAGAGATTTAAACCGGGAGAGAGAATTCGCGCTATTTTGCTGGCGGTAGAAGAAACTCCACGCGGTATTTTCCTTAAGCTTTCACGAGCCCATGCTGATTTCTTAACTGGTCTATTTGCTATTGAAGCTCCTGAACTCCAAACTGGTGCTGTAGAGGTAAAAGCCGTGGCTCGCGAAGCGGGTGCTCGCTCAAAAATCGCTGTCTTTGCCCGCGATCAACACATCGATCCGGTTGGATCAATGGTTGGACAACGTGGCGTTCGTGTTTCTACCGTTATGAGCGAACTTGGCGGTGAAAAAATCGATATAATTGAATGGTCACCAGATTCAGCTGAATTTATTGAGGATGCCCTATCACCGGCCCAAGTAGTGGAAATTGAAATTGTAAATGAACCAAATGAAGAAACCAATGAACGTGGCCACGCAATCGCCAAAGTCACCAACGACCAACAATCTCTAGCCATCGGTCGCGGTGGACAAAATGTACGTTTAGCTGCGAAATTAACCGGTTGGAAAATCGACATTGTTTCTACTCAAGGTAGCGAACTAGCCAAGGCCGATGAAGCTGGTAAGGTAGACTTGGAGGCCGATGTTGACACACCAGTTGGTAGCGACGAAGATGTTTTGGAAAATGAAGACGCAACTACAACCAAGCCAGAATTACCAAATGAAGACGAGGCTACCAATGACCGTGGAGTTAATCCTGACGATGAAGAAGCCAACGAAGTCGACACTCCAGAAGAAGCTGAAAAAATAATCCAAAAATAACCGTCAAATTTATGAATCTACTACACGAAGTTCCCTCTGGCACTAAAGAAGCCATGAATGTGATCATTGAAATTCCTAAGTTCTCAAAAAATAAATACGAGATTGATAAAGAAACCGGACTCATTGCCCTAGACCGCGTCATGCACACCGCGCAGGACTACCCTTTTGATTATGGCTTTGTTCCACAAACCCTTTTTGATGACGGTGACGCTCTAGATGTGGTCGTTTTGACGACCTATCCATTAGCTCCTGGTATCTTGGTTAAAGCTCGTCCGGTTGCAATCATGGAAATGACCGATGGTGGTGACCGCGATGACAAGGTGATTGCAGTACCAGTAGACGATCCACGCTTTTCTGAAATCATCGATTTAGACGACCTAAATAAACACTTCATCAAAGAAGCGACGCACTTCTTTGAGACCTACAAGAAGGTTCAAAACAAGGAAGTTATGGTCGGACAATGGCATGGAAAAGAAGTGGCTATGGAAGCTTTTGAGAAGAGTCGTAAGATGTACGAGGAAAGTAAAAAATAGTAATAGAGGCTTAAAAACAAAGCCCGGCGCCGAAGGCGCCGGGCTTTGTTTTTACCTGTTAATACCTAACTCTACAGATTTTTCAAAGATGAGAGTATACTTGAACAAATATGAACCCAAATTTTGGCAAAAAATATTACGCTTTATTATCTATGGGAGTTTTACTACTACTAATCTCCACCATTGTTTACGCTGAAGCGTTTGAAGCCACCACAACCAATAGCACCTCATCAAAAACTACTGTCACTCAAGACGAGGAACAAATCTCCGACTCTAGCACCACCACAGTAGATATATCTAGTACCAGCGAACCACTTATCACCGACACCAAAACACCGCCAACAATAGTGCCAGAGCCAGACCCTTCAACCCCAGGTATCACTTTAGATATAGCCAAACAAAGTCGTATCACCAATCTTTGTGCCAATATCAGCAACCGCTTAGAAGCCGCAATTTATCGACAAGACAATATCGCTCAACGTCTGCAGACACGAATGAAAAAAATGAAAGCACAAAGTTTGGACACCAACTTAGGTGAAGAAAAACTGGAAATTGCTATGGCCACTATAAACCAAGCTAAAGATGCTATAAAAAATATCGATACCACGGTTTACCAAACCGTCACCGCCATCGATCCAAAAATTAAATGGCTGTCATTACGAGCTACCTACCTAGAAACTGATCGTTTGGTTAAACAAGCTCATGAAGAATTAAGAGTAGTTATTTCTACCTTAAAAAATCCAGAGACAATAATAACAGAAACCACCGAAATAAATATCGAAACCAGTACCACCACAACCAGCAGTGAGTAAATAATATATGAATGATCTAAATACAGACCTAAATCCTACTTTAATAAAAAAATATCGTCAGATTGTACGAGTTATTCTGACCGTTTTACTCTTGCTAATTATTTGGTCAATCTATTGGGTATTTATAAAAGAAAAAGCTGAAATTGCTGGCCCAATTCCCCTTCGACCAACCCCAGAAATGAATCGAGAGCCAGAAAGCCCTACCGCTTACGCTCAAGTTGATAGCCTCAACACTTTAAGTACTTCTGATGAATTATCAATAATCGAAGCTGATTTTGAAAGCACAAATTTGGATTCTTTGTACTTTGAAACTACCGCCATCGAAGCCGAATTAAACAAAAAATAACCGCTGTTTAAAACAGCGGTTTCGCAAAGAAAATAATTAAATTATTTTCTTTGCCGTTTATGACATTCTTCTACTAGCCATCTATAGGCTGATAACGCGTTATTAAAAACGGCTTCTGATTGAGTTTCCTCAACTATTCTCAAAAGGACTGTCAATTTCAAAATAAAATAATTACTTTTTACCAAAGTAAATACGTTTGGTACCCCTTCTGGTGCATAATTTAAAATCAATGAATCTACCTCCATTCCGTATACATCTTTTCGCTTGATGGTTGACAATGCATTGTGTAAATCAACCAAAAATTGACTTCCCAAAGTCTTATCCATTTTCAAACTCCTTTTTTGAACGGACGGATATTATTACATATATTGTGATAATTGTCAAACTAAATTTCCTTAGATTCTACTTAATTTTGTTGCAATTCCCAAATATATGCGTAAACTAGCCGTACTATGTCAACACATTCACATAATATTGATTTTAAGACGGCCTTCACCGTCACCAAAGAAGAAAAATCACAGGTAAAAATTAGTGGCGAAATCCCTTATGAAGAATTAGCCAAAGAAAGAGCCGGGGCTATTAAAGCCTTCGGTAAAAACCTTGAATTAGATGGTTTTCGAAAGGGTCACGTACCAGAAACAATGATCGTAAAGCACGTGGGCGAAATGGCTATTTTAACCGAAATGGCTGAACGAGCAATTTCACACTTCTACCACCACATCCTTGAGGCTCACGATATTGATGCAATTGGCCACCCTAAAATCGAAATTACCAAAATCGCACCTAATAATCCACTCGGATTTACGGCTTTAGTAGCAGTTTTACCAGAAATAGCTCTACCCGACTACAAAAAGATCGCTGAAACTCATAATAAAGAAAAGGCGTCGAGCGAAGTGACTGATGAAGAATTGGAAACCAAGATTAAAGATATTCTTCGTCAAAAAGTCGCTTACGAAAGACTGCAAAATAAAGCACAGACACCAAAGACTGAGGGTGATCTACCTACCCCAGAAACTATTGAGAGTGTGAAAGATTTAGAAATTCCTGAACTAACTGATGAGGTGGCTAAATCACTCGGCCAACCAGGTCAATTTAATGACGTGACTGATTTTAAAACCAAGCTACGTGAACACTTAGAAATCGAGAAGAAACGCGAGGTTGATACCAACCACCGAGCCAAGCTAACCGATGCCATTATTGATGCTAGCACGATTGAACTACCACAAATTTTGATTGATCATGAACTAAATCAAATGTTTGCACAAATGGAAGATGATCTCGGGCGAGCTAATCTTAAAATGGAAGATTATCTCAAGCACATTAAAAAGACTCGTGAGGAGATCAAAACTGAATGGACACCAGCCGCAGAAAAGCGCGCTAAGTTACAGCTAATCCTTAACAAGATCGCTAAAGACGAAAAAATTACCGCTGATGAAAAACTAGTTGAAAATCAAGTTAAAGATATTATCGGTATGTACAAGAATGCCAATAAGCACAATGTTCATACATATGTAAGCACAATTTTGACCAATGAAGCGGTGTTAAAGATGCTGGAAGGAGAAGTAAAGTAAAGCGGAAATTAATTGAGAAAAATAGGTGGGCGCCAAAGGCGCCCACCTGTTTTTCTTTCCTTCTCAAATCTGCTACCATTATCAACACTATGCAAAATAATTTACACAAAGAAAATCCACAAGCGACTTTAGTCCCAATGGTAATAGAAAAAACCCAAGGCGGTGAAAGGGCGTTTGATATTTACTCCCGCCTCTTAAAGGAGAGGATCATCTTCATCACTGGTGGCATTGAAGATCATATGGCTAATTTGGTGGTAGCTCAGCTATTATTCCTAGAAGCTGAAGATCCTAAAAAAGATATTTATATTTATGTTAATTCACCAGGCGGAAGTGTTACTGCCGGTATGGCCATCATCGATACCATGCACCACATCAAGCCAGATGTAGCAACTGTTTGTGTTGGAATGGCCGCATCCATGGGCTCAATGATTCTCTCGCAAGGTGCAAAGGGGAAAAGATTTATTTTGCCAAACGCCGAAGTAATGATTCACCAACCGATGGGTGGGGCTTACGGACAAGCAACCGACATCGACATCACTGCCAAGCATATTCTTAAGACACGCGATCGTTTAAATCGACTTCTCGCTAAAGCTACTGGTCAAAAACTGAGCAAAATCGAACAAGATGTAGAAAGGGACTTTTTTATGGATGCAGAAGAAGCCAAGAATTATGGTTTGATTGATCAAATTTATAAGTAAAGATCGAAGAAATAGCCCGGCGCCTTCGGCGCCGGGCTATTTCTTATATATCGTGTTTCATTTTACAACCTGCTATAATCTTGTTAAGGTACACGAGTTTTCCGACAGATTTAGAACACGACCGTAAACTTAAAGAACATTTTTAATAATTTGTAAATGATTGACAATGCCTTCATTATTAACCGTATTTGGATTTGTAATAATCCTTGCTTGTGGCATCGCCTTTGGTTACTACCTTCGCTACCTGCAAGCCCTATCAAAGAGATCCTCAATTGAAATCGAAATCAAAGAAAGACTAGTTGAAGCCGAAAAAAGAACTATTGAAATAATCGAAAAAGCTGAACAAAAAGCTGAGAGCATCGAACAAGAAGCAAAATCTGAGCGAAAAAACCAAGAAGAAAAACTAACCGCCAAAGAAGGTCACCTCCAGAAAAGGGAAGAGCTTTTTGACAGTCGTCAAATTGATTTAGATTCACAGCGTGAAGCACTCCAAGGTAAAATCCAAGAAATTAAATCCATTAAAGCTCAATTAGATGAGCGTAAGCAAGATATTGAAACCAAACTAGAAGAAGTCGCCAATCTTACCCAAAAAGAAGCTTTTGCCTTAATCTTAGCCAAAACAGAAAAAGACCGAGAGGAAGACTTACGGCTTCATATTGAAAAATTAGAGCGTATGGGCGTAGAGCAGTTTGAAGACCGAGCACAAAATCTTCTTTTAGCAGCCATTCACCGAGTCGGCAACAACCTCCCTTCCAATGTCATGACTTCTCATGTAGAAATTCCTAGTGATGACTTAAAAGGTAAAGTCATTGGTAGAGAAGGTCGTAACGTTAGAGCTTTTGAGCGTGCCACTGGTGTCGATGTTCTAATCGACGAAACACCTGGTTATATTGTATTATCTTCTTTTGATCCGATTCGACGCGAAATTGCTCGCGTTGCTTTAGAAGCTTTACTAAAAGATGGTCGTATTCAGCCAGCCAAGATTGAAGAGTGTGTTGAAACGGCACGTAAAGAGGTAGCTCAAGTAGTAAGAAAGATGGGTGAGAAAGCTACCTATGAAGCCAACGTTCCAAATCTTCATCCCGACTTAGTTAGCATCTTAGGCCGTCTACATTTCCGTACCAGCTATGGTCAAAACATACTTTGGCACTCTGTAGAAATGGCTCATATGGCCGCGATAATAGCAGAGGAAGTAGGGGCTGATGTTGCTGTCGCCCGCGCCGGTGCTCTATTGCATGATATTGGTAAAACTGTTAGTCATGAGGTAGCTGGTACTCACGTTGAAATTGGTATTCGTATTTTGCAAAAATATGGTGTCGATGAAAAAGTTATTCTTGCTATGCGCGCTCACCATGAAGAATATCCTTATGAAACACCAGAATCTATTATTGTTCAAGTGACAGATGCGATTTCAGGAGGTCGACCAGGAGCTCGTCGTGATTCAATCGAAAATTACATCAAGCGCCTAACTGACCTCGAAACCATAGCTACCGACATTAAGGGTGTCGACAAAGCCTTTGCTATCGCAGCTGGGCGTGAAGTGAGAATTCTTGTTAATCCTGAAGCTTTAAATGACTTCGAAACTCACACCCTAGCTCGTACCATTGCCAACACTATCGAGACAAAATTACGCTATCCAGGCGAAATTAAAGTCCACGTCATTCGCGAAACTCGAGTGGTTAGTTACGCTAGATAAAATAGTGTTAATAATTAAACCACAATAAAATCAACATGGTAAGACGTGGCAGGTTAAAAACGTTACTATATAATGTAGCTAAGCCATTTTATCGGCGCTGTAGCTGAGCAACGTAAAACTCACTACAATTTTTAATCGCTCTTAGAAAATAAATTTCTGAATCTATGAATAAAGCAGACATCATCAGCACCGTACACGAAGTACTTGGTTCAACCAAAGCTGATGCAGAGCGCGTAGTTGATACCGTATTTAATAGTATTGAAAAAGCTATGAAGGATGGGGACTCTGTCTCAGTAGCTGGTTTTGGTATCTTCGAAGCTAAAATGCGCGCTAAGCGCGAAGCTCGCAATCCACGTACTGGTGAAACAGTTACTGTTCCAGCCATGCGTGTACCAAAGTTCCGTGCCGCTAAAGCTCTTAAGGACTCTGTAAAATAGATCTAAATTAAGACGAAGATTAAAAGTGGCGCGCCCGAAGGGCGCGCCACTTTTAATTCCCCACCCTATCCCCACTAGTATCTAAAAAACTCCTATGATAAAATATTCACGTAGCGGAGGTAATACGCTATGTGGAAATACAGAGTATTCCTTGCTATTTCCCATCACATTTAACAAAAGTCCCTACAGCCATGGGGCTTTTGTTTTGTCTACCTAATTTCAATCTGTGTTAATATTAAGAAAAATAAAATATGTTCACCACTTTCATCAATGACTGCAAGGACGACAACGCGCGCGCGCGCCAGACCAGTCGCGTTGGTTCTTTACTCAAGACCAACCTATCTTTTATTGGCGTAGATAGCGATCTGGAAGCCGGCATGCAATTAATTGATATTCTTGATGCTACCGCCGGCCAAGAAGGTTTGGTATTGGTCAATGTCGCTCCACGTGGCAACGACACTAAGCATTATGAAAACGGAACCCCTTTTGCCTACGCTTGGTATCACAAGACCCTGATTGTTTCTTCAGTCGACGGATACGCTTTATCAGCATTAAAGAAATTAGACTTAGTTAGAGAAATTCACTTACTCGATATTCATTTAGCAAGCCAAGCCATGCACGAAGCTGGATTTATTACCGAGACTGCAGCCGAAAGAATCCCCCTTAGCCAATTTCGCAGTTTCGACTTCACTCCCCGAGTTGGTATCTTTATGATCCAGGGAAATCATTTACCTAGCACCCCTTACGACTTAGCTAAAATTCCTGTCCTACCCCCAGCCATTTGGAATATCGACAACTTCGGCAATTGCAAAACCACTCTATTACCATCTGAAATCGATACTAACCACCTGATATCAACCCGCTTTGGTGAACTGTCTTTCTACACCAGACTACACGACGTACCAGACGGAGAAACCGCTTTAGTTAAGGGTAGTTCTGGCATTGATGATTTCCGTTTCTTAGAAATCCTTTCCCAAAGACGCAATTTTGCTAAAAATTCTGGCGCTAAAATCGGCGACGACATCTTTTCAGAAACTTCTTATTTTAGAAAGGCTACAGAGTAACTTATAAATAGATAACCTGCCCTGTTTTAGTTTCAAAGAAAAAAGCACGGAAACTTCGTTTCTGTGCTTTTTCAACTCAGTGTCAGACAACCCACTGACATTTATTATAGTATGCCATCAGGTGTAAAAAATTTCTTTAATAAGTATATAGAGTCCCAATATTAGTACAAACCAACCAAAAAGCGGTTTGAGTTTCTCACCACTCACTTTCCGAGCAACATGGAATCCAATAAAAATTCCGACTGATGAGAGCCCTGTTAAAGTAAGAAGAAATTGCCAATCAATCGGGGTACCACTACCTTCTCCAAGAAACCCTATGAGAGATTTTGCTGTTATGATAGCGAGTGAAGTACCAACTGCTTCTTTCATAGGCAGGTGACCTAACAAAACTAAAGCAGGGATAATCAAGAACCCGCCACCAGCACCCACTAAGCCGGTGAGAATACCTACGACCGTTCCTTCGACTAGAATAAGTATGTAATGCTGGTGTTTACGAGAAGGTGGCGTTTTGGAAGTTGTTTTTTTAATGACATTATCGTCGCGCGTGCTCTTTATCATACTGAGTGATGTAGCAATCATGAGAATAGCAAAAAGAACGAGAATAAATAAAGATTTAGTCACGAGTAGCGAACCTATAGTGAACAGATCCGGCGGTATAGCAGGCACAATATAAGACCGAGTTAGAAAAACTGCAACAACCGAAGGTGTCCCAAATAGCAGAGCTATCCGTACATTAACCAACCCCTTAACAAAATAAGAGATAGCACCGATAGCACTTGTCATGCCCACAATAAAGAGCGAATAGGAAGTTGCTAGAACCACATCAATATTGAATATGTATACAAGAATAGGAACAGTTAATATACTCCCTCCACTACCGACAAGACCCAAAGCAACACCAACACCCAGCGATGCTATATAACCTGCGAGTTCCATACGAAGAATATCAGATGCGCGTTATAGCACCCTGTTGTTATAACTCAGCTTTATGAACTCTCCAGGAACAATTGAGCCGGCATTACCATTAATTTGCACCGCTGGAAATATATAACTAGGCAAATCCAGAGTTTTGTCTCGCTCACTTCTTAATTTAACAAACTCTTGCTTAGTGATACCATCGCGAACATGAATATTATTTTTTCTTTGCTCACCCACTGTTGTAGTGTAAACAAGCTCCCGATTCTTCCCTTCTGGATAATCATGACAAATATACATCTGTGTTTCTTTAGGCAAGGTCTCAAGAAGGTATCGAACTGAATCATACATAGCTTCTGCACTACCTCCCGGAAAGTCACAGCGAGCAGTACCTATATCGGGGGTCAATAGTGTATCTCCAGTAAAAAGAACCCCATCAATTAAATAAGCCATATCCGCTGGGGTATGACCAGGAACATGAATCGCTTTTGCTTTGACACCACCAATCATAAACTCTTCACCGTCCAAAAACAGATGATCAAACTGTGATCCATCAGTTCTGAAGTGATCATTTAGATCAAAAACTTTCTTTAGATAAGTTTGTACTACTGTGATTTGGTTACCAATAGCTTTTTTGCCGCCAACTTTTTCTTGTAGGTAATGTGAAGCTGAAATATGATCAGCATGCATGTGTGTCTCAAGAATCCACTCATTAGTAAGGCCATGTTCAGTAATATAAGCAATTACTTTGTCAGCCAGCACTGTATCTGTCTCAACATTTTTATGATTATAATCAAGAACCGAATCTATAATGGCACACTTCTTAGTAACTGGATCTGATACAACATAAGTAATAGTATGGGAATCAGTATCAAAAATAGGATGTATGATGAGTTTTGTTTTCATAATTATTTATTCCAAGGCATTTTGCTAAGCAACAACGCCATACCACACCAGCCAGTAAGCCCTGACAATAGTAATCCTAAAGACACAAAGAGTGGTATAAGAATAAAAGTGTAATTTACAAAATGGGTAAGCAACAATCCTCCCAACACCAACCCACCCGCACCGATAAAGACCTGACGCATAATAGGTAGTCGACCGGTATGCGAACCTGTCTCATATCCTGCTTCTTCCCATGCCAAAAGACCACCTTCAACATTCACCAGCTCAGCTGTCACTCCAAGGGTCTGTAGCTTTTCTATTGCTTGCCGACCGCGGTTTCCAGAACGACAATGAATATAAATTGTTTTCTTTTTATTAAACTCTTCGATTCGATTATGAATAGCATCAAATGGAACACTTCTTACACCCTTTATGTGCTTCTCTTTGTATTCAGCTGGTGTACAGACATTTATAAAATCAACAGTTGAGTTATAGC
>JAGOSI010000037.1 GCA_018062385.1 Minisyncoccota bacterium | reverse complement strand
ATGCTGAGAACAGAGAAGCCTTCACAGGAGGCTATAATGGGCCTAAATTCATGATTGATGATGGTGAACTAAGTACTGCTAAGCAATCATTACAAATGGAGCTCCGTGATGCATTACTGGCAAAAATTGAGTCAGAAAAACCTGCAGATTTTATCGTCTTCAAGGACGCTGTAGCTATAACCTACAATGACTTACCGACTGTGCAGTATGGTGACGATTTGGTTACAATTAAAGTACAAGCTGTTTTACAATTGCCGTTATTTAAGCATGGCGATTTCTCTAGCTTTATTGCTAAAGAGACAATCCCTACCTACGATCAGGAGCTGGTGCGAATCAGAAACGCTGAGGAGTTAAAATTCTCATACACCGATAGCAATGTGAGTTCCTCTAATATAGCTAATTTACCGTCTCTAACCTTCAACATAGTTGGCAAACCGCTCATTGTGTGGGAGTATAGTGCTGAACAGCTACAAAAAGACTTGGCCGGAAAGCAAATGACGGCTATCTCTACAGTTTTGTCTGGGTATACCGGTATTAAGAATGCCAGTATTACCGGAAAACCGTTTTGGGCGAGGTCATTTCCGGATGAATCAACCAAAATTAATATAGTAGAAAGTCTTGACAGCAAATAAAAAAAGAGGTTTTAAACAGTTTACCTTGACTATATCCGATAGTTTTGTTAAACTCAGCCACGTTTAATGGATCAACAAACACAAATTACAAAAGACGATTTAGCCTATGGGGTTGTAGAGGAAGCTCTGCCCAACGCTTTTTTTCGTGTTGTGCTTGATGAGAGCAAAGAGACCATTATTGCGTACCTAGCGGGTAAGATGCGAAAGTTTCGAATTCGTGTTTTGGTAGGTGATAAGGTGGGTATGGTTCTCGATCCATATGGCGGAAAGGCACGTATTACTAAGAGACTCTAAAAGCAATTATGAAAGTAAGATCATCAGTTAAAAAAATGAGTCCTGATGACATTATTGTAAAGCGACGCGGAGTAGTTTTTGTTATCAACAAAAAGAAACCACGTCACAAGCAACGTCAAGGATAAATTAAAGTATGAGAATTTCAGGTATCACAATTCCAGATGAAAAACATTTAGCTTACGGACTAACTACCGTTTATGGTATTGGTCTATCTCGAGCTAAAGATATTTTAGATGAGTTAAATATAAATCACACAATCAAACCAACTGAGCTTTCAACCGAACAAGAAAACGCAGTTCGTGAAAAAGTTGAATCTTTTCGTATTGAAGGAGATCTTAAGCGAGAAATCGCTGGCAACATAAAGCGCTTGAAAGACATTCAATCTTATCGTGGTTCTCGCCACGCCAAGCGTCTTCCAGCCCGTGGCCAACGCACTAAGACTAATGCCCGTACCTTGAAAGGTGCTAAGAAGACTATGGGTAGCGGTCGTCGTAAGCTCGAAAAGACTTAAAATTTTATTAGAATTTCTACGTATTGACATATGGGTAAGAAACGTATCATCAAAAAAGGCGGGGGTTCAGATGTTTCTGGAACATCACGAGCTCTCAATAGTATTCCAAAGCGCAAATTGGCGAATGGAAAGCTAAATATTTTAGCAACTTTTAACAACACTCTACTAACTCTGTGTGATCCAAAGGGTAATGCAGTAATGAGTGCATCAAGTGGAGCTTTAGGCTTTAAGGGTTCTCGTAAGAGCACACCTTTCGCGGCCGCAAAAGTCGGAGAAATAATTGGCGAAAAGGCTCAGCAGATGGGAATGAAAGATGCTGAGGTAATCGTGCGCGGTGTAGGGGCTGGTCGCGAATCAGCTCTCCGAGCTTTCTCAGGTAAGGGTATTGGTATTACAAAGATTACTGATATGACACCAGTTCCATTTAATGGTACACGACCACCTAAGCCACGTCGTGTTTAATGTAATCTAAAATATGAAAATAGGTCCAAAATTTAAGATTGCCAAACGACTAGGGGCACCAATCTTCGAAAAAACTCAAACTCAAAAATTCGCTCTTTCACAGGCGCGAGCGGGCAAGACTCGTAAGCGTGTTGGTCAGGCTAGTGATTATAAGCGTCAGCTTATTGAGAAGCAAAAAATGCGTTTTACTTATGGTATAACCGAAAAGCAATTGCGACGTTATGTAGATGAGGCTGTTGAAAAAAGTACTCAACCAGTATCAATTTTGATGGAGCGATTGGAATCAAGATTAGACAATGTTGTTTATCGTCTTGGTCTAGCTAAGACTCGTCGTCTAGCTCGTCAGATTGTTTCTCATGGTCATATTATCGTCAATGGCAAGCGATTAAGTGTTCCTTCTCACAAAATGCGTGTTGGGGATATCGTCACTGTTCGTGAAGGTAGTAAAATTTCACCTTTGTTTGCACAATTAGGAGATACTCACGAGTCAGCAGGTGTGCCATCATGGTTATCATTTGACGCTAAGAAACTTACTGGTTCTGTGACTGCTGTACCAGTGTATAATCCAGCAGAAGCGTTGTTCGATCCTGAACAAGTGATGGAATTCTACAGTCGATAGGATAGATGTTATTAAGCGTAATTGTAAAAAACTATGTTAGAAACAAACGTCACCCTACCTTCTAAGCCTAGAGTTGTATCAGAAGATGAATTTAGTGGAGTTTTTGAAATTGACAACCTGTATCCAGGCTATGGACACACTTTAGGGAACTCACTTCGTCGAATTATCCTTTCTTCACTTCCTGGTGCTGCTATCACTCAGGTAAAAATTGATGGAGTTGACCACGAGTTCAGTGTTCTCGATGGAATTAAAGAAGATGTTCTTACTATTTTGTTAAACCTAAAGCGAGTTCGATTATCATTGCATGGCGATGAACCAATGACCATCACTCTAAAGAAGAGTGGGGCTGGTATGGTTACAGCAGCTGATTTGGTCACCCCAACTCAGGTTGAAATACTAAACCCAGAACAACCAATTTGTGAAATTACCGCAAAAGGCACAGCACTTGAAATGGAAATTTTGGTAGAAAAGGGTCTTGGTTATGTACCACGTGAAATTCACCAAAAAGATAAGGTAGATGTAGGAACTATCGCTCTTGATGCTGTTTTTACTCCAATCCGTCGCGCCAACTACGAAGTTGAAAACATGCGTGTTGGTGATCGAACTGACTACAATCGCTTGCGAGTTTCGATCGAAACTGATGGTACCTTTACTCCACGCGAAGCCTTGGAAAAAGCTGTGGAAATTATGGTACACCAGTTGAGTGCTGTAATCGGTTTCCAAGAGAAATATACGACTGCAGCAGTAGTAACACCAGTTGATACGGTGGCTGAAGTAAGTACTGAACCGAGCTCAGATATTTTGAAAACTCGAATCGAAACTTTAGACCTTTCGACTCGTACCGCCCAGGCTCTAGAGGAAGCAAGTATCCGAACTGTCGGGGGACTTGTGCGAAAATCAAAAGATGATATTCTAGCCCTCGATGGTATTGGACCTAAAGGATTAGAAGAAATTACAGAGCTTCTTCAAAAAATGGGTCTATCACTGACTGAATAAATTATATGCGACATTCTAATAAAAACCGAACATTAAGCCGACCTTCTGGTCAACGCACCTCATTGTTGCGTGGGCTTTCTGTATCATTGATCAGAGATGGTAAGATTACTACTACTTTAGCTAAGGCTAAGGAGTTACAGCCACGAATCGAGAGATTGATTACGCACGCTAAGAAAGGAACAGTTGCTTCCCGACGTATTGTAGCTAGTCGCTTAGGTGAGCCAAGTGATTCTATCATCAAAAAGCTGTTTACAGACATTGCACCAAAGTATGTTACTCGAAATGGTGGCTATACTCGCGTTGTGAAGATGGGTCGTATGCCTTCTGGTCGTGAACAAGCGGTTATTGAATTTGTAGAATAAATTATATGAACACACAAACAACTACAAAAATCCGTACTATTGATGCTACCGGCAAGCGCCTGGGTATTTTAGCAACGGAAGTAACAACTATCCTCATGGGTAAAGATCAGCCTGACTTTGCTCGACACCTAGTGGCTGATGTAAAAGTTGAGGTTACTAATGTTAGTAAGCTTGATATTCCCGAAAAGAAGAAAGTTGAAATCTACCAATCTTTCTCTGGTCATCCAGGTGGACGTAAAGTAGAAACTCTTGATCATCTAGCGAATCGTCGTGGTTATGCTGAGGTAGTACGACGTACGATTGGGGGTATGCTTCCGCACAACAAGCTCAAGAAAATTTTATTAAAAAACCTAGTGATTTCTGAATAATATGGCTGGAGACTCAAAGACATACGTAGAGGGAATTGGACGTCGCAAGACAGCAACGGCTCGTGTGCGTCTTGTTCAGGCTAATGCTACAACAATCACAGTAAATGGTAAGGAATACAAGGAGTATTTCAAGCATACTGCTGGGCAGCTAGATGTAACATCAGTTTTGGAAACACCAGACGCTGGAATCGAAAATTACTCTATCACAGCAAAGGTGATGGGTGGTGGTATTTCTGCTCAAGCTGAAGCAATTCGACTTGGTATCGCTCGTGCATTGGTAAAGGAAAAGGCAAATCGTCGTATTCCACTAAAGCGCGAAGGTTATCTTAAGCGCGACCCTCGCTCAGTTGAACGCAAGAAGTTCGGTCTACGAAAAGCTCGCAAGCGACCAGCCTGGTCAAAGCGTTAATCGCATTTCCTAATGAAGATTACAAAAAACTCCCACGTGGGAGTTTTTGTGTTAATATAATTAAATTTTATGAAAATCCTTGTTGGTACTGAAAATAAAAGAAAAATTGAGGCGGTAAGGACAGTGTTGGATAGTATAGGAATTTCTGATGATTTTGTTATTTCAGGATGTTTAGTACCGTCTCTGGTACCAGAAACACCTCTAAATGAAGAAACTAAGCAAGGTGCCATCAATCGCGCTAAAAATGCACAAATTTTTGATGGTGGGCATGATTTGTATATTGGGATTGAAAGTGGTCTGGTGAAACGTTTTGATGAAATGTATGAGGAGGTATGGTCGGCAGTTATTTATGAAAATAAAATTTATACGGCTTATTCAAGTGGAATCAAGCTGCCTGAAATAGTATCTTCAAAGCTTTTGGTAGATGTTTCAAATCATCAAGAGGTTATGGGTTTTCTAAGAGGTGAATATAAAATTGACGTAAGCACAAAGTTTGGAATCGATACCTGGGGAAATTACACTGGTAATAAAATTTGTCGTGAAGTTGGTCTTGAAGAAGCTGTACGAAATACTTTAGTGCAAGTTTTCCCAAATGATAAAAGTTTTTATGAGAGGGGTTAGCTAGGACATAATTATAATGGTAGTGGATTGATGCAAAGTCTTGACTTTTAATAGGGGGGGGTGATAGATTAGTTTTAGAATAAGTTCGTTTAAATTTTGTGATGGCACAAAGATGGAATTTGTTCTTCTAAATTAGGAGTCAATTATGATTGCATTAAATGTTAATTGTAAACCAAAAAACGTTCATGCTGCCCATGCGTGTATCGAAGATTGGGATTTTACAAATGAGAAAAAGTTTCTTATTGAACGTGAGGGTTTTGAACCAAATGTGGTTGAAGAAATGAGTTTAGAATATAAACGTTTTATGGCTTTGTGTGCAACACATGCCACAAATTCTGAACCATTACCAATATCTACAGAAGTAGATCCATTTTGGCATACCCATCTACTTTTTTCAGAAAGTTATGTGAAAATGTCCAAAGTGTTAGGTTCTAATTATCTCCACCATCAACCAGCATCGGGTGATGAATTAATTGCACTTGAACCTGGTTACAGGCGAACACTAAGTTTATATGAACAAAACTTTGGCAAGCCAAATGAAAAGTATTGGCCTGAGTTTTCTCAAATATGTGGAGGTAGTGCATGTGCTTGTTCTGGGACTGGTAATGAGTAAAATTTATATTTATATAACTAATTAATTTAGCTATCATACCCTAACCAACTAGCTTGGTTAGGGGTTTTTAGTTTTTGAACTTAACAATAAAAATTTTCTCATCGACCTCATCGTGACTTTGCTTAATAGGTATTACTTTGTAGTCTTCAAAATATTTTTTCAGTAAAAAATCAATTTCACCAAATAGAACTGATATGTTATTTATTCTCTCATTATAATGTTTATCGATTTCCAGAACTGGGGTTATAATGATTAGCCCTTGGTTTACATTTTCCCTGATTTTTGACAAAAATGACTCTTTATCTTCAATAAAAGAAAACGCAAATTTAATAAATGCAAGATCGTATTTTTTCTCAAAAATAAAATTTTCAATATCTGAAACCTTAAATGATACCCTGTCATTTTTTTCTAGTACACGTTGTTTATTGGCTGTGGCAATTGCTACTTGTGAAAAATCAAAACCATCAACTTGTAAATTGTTAAATGATAGCATTCTGGCTAAGTCTCCAGTCCCACATCCAAAATCTATAGCTGTCTTAGCCTTAGGGAAATGAGATAAGATTTTTTTTATTTCGTTATCATCTAATTGCCAGTATAGTTTACCGCTAATAAAGGTCTTGTCCCAAGCTTCTTTTGTCCAATGCATAAATTCGATACTATAAAATTATAGTATACAGTCTAGTTATTAATATTAATAGGGGAGTCTTTATTTGTATGGGACGTTAGTTGTCTCACAATTGGTCGTCTGTTTCGTTTTTGACAAAACACTTTTTCGAATTTATAATGCA
>JAGOSI010000036.1 GCA_018062385.1 Minisyncoccota bacterium | reverse complement strand
CGCCAGTGCGTGGGGCTTTCTCCGAGCGTACGCTTTAGTTTCGCTTCACCACGCACGCGGAGCGTGCGAAGTCATTACCTCACTTTGTTTTGGAAATAGGTGCGAGTTTGGTACAATAGAGACACAAAATTAAACCGCTCCATGCGGTTTTATTTTTCTAAATTTCTAACCTTTATTACAAGGACCTCAATCTCGCCTTTTTAAACTGTGCTCCACGGAAATATTGATTGTAGTAGCGAGCAAAGACCTTTTTAAATTTCTCCGGCAACTTATCGGTTAGTTCACACCAACTCGAACAATATCCATGATGTTTTTTCATACAATCATCACAACCTAAAAACAACACGTGGCAAATCTGGTTTTTACAATGATAATGAGTGTCACTCTTATTTTTCCGACACAAGTGACAATGAGAAATAACCTCATCACCAATACGCTCACCCAAACGTTCATCAAACACAAAGTTCTTGCCTTTAAATTTATTTTCCAAACCTTCCTGCTCTACCTGATGTTTATAATCAATAATCCCCCCTTTAAGGTGTCGCACGTTCTTAAAGCCATTATGCTTCAACCAAGCACTCGCCTTTTCACAACGAATTCCGCCCGTGCAATACAAAGCAATTTTCTTATCTTTATTTTCTTTGAGCAAATCAGGTGTCACCGCCAACTCTTCCCGAAACGTATCAACGTCAGGTGTGATAGCTCGCTCAAAGTGACCAATCTCACTCTCATAAGCATTACGCATATCAACAATCACCGCATCTGGGTCATCTACATATTCATTCATCTCTTTAGCGGTCAGATACTCTCCAGTATTGGTAACATCAAAACTACTATCATCTAGTCCATCAGCCACAATTTTTGGTCGTACCTTGATGGTAAGTTTATAAAAAGACGAACTCTTTCCCTCTTCAACCGCAATTTTGTATGGTATATCTTTAAGTTCTGGTTGGTTTTGCACCCACATATCGAACTCACTCCAATTTTCCTTTGGTACATTCATTTGTGCATTTATACCTTCATGAGCCACATAAATACGCCCTAAACAGCCAAGTTCAGACCATTTTTGTAGCAAACGCTCGCGAAACACCACCGGATCAGCAATTTTTACATAGCGATAAAAAGATACAGTGGTACGTGGTCGATTATCAGCCATCACAGTTTGTTTTTTCAGTGCTCGTGGTCGCAAATCTTTTATAACGCTATTCATAATTTTCTGAGAATTTAATTGTGTTTAATGCTATCAAAGACCACTCCTAAGTGCAACCGACTTCTGCAAAAAACCTAGAAAATCCTTGCTAAACCTTGACTTTTGTCATAAGTATGATATTATGTTGGGGTATTTGTTTTTTGCAGTTCTTTTACAATTTTGGAGGAAAGATGGATACGTCTAAAGAAAAAAGTTCTAGTCAAGCTTGTACTGATAACTGGAGTGTTATCAGTACAAAAGTTAAGATAGGTGTAATTATAATTAGCCTAACAGCAATTATAATTTTTAGCACCTTAGTAGGGCTAGTCCCCTTTGCTAATGGACTAGCACTAAATGTGTTTCTTGGAACATTGATTTTAGTCTTAGCATTGGGTATCAAAGACTCAATAAAAAACAAACGTGGTGGGTTATATTTGGCACCATTTCAAATTCAATTCTTGCGCGTAGCAGTATCTCTTGGTGCTGGCCAATTAGTTGCTTTTGTTTTAGCAATGATTGATAGATTAAGTAACGAGACTCCTCTTCCTGATGAGTGGTTTGTAATTGGTAGCTTTATATTTGCTATACCATTATTATTAAACGATGGAACACCAATAAAAGTGCCCGTAAACCATTGCGGTGTAATGACTTTCTTTGGAAGGCGTTTAAATTGGTTGTTTCTGGTTGAGGGCGACTATAGCTGGTATGGGAAGAAGATATTCTTTAATATATCACAATCCCCCATTATTCAACCAAGTACTGATATAAAAAACTCCTTCACCACGAAAGGTGAGAAGGAGGGTTTTCCAAATCTTAATCGGCGAACTCTAAGTATCTGGCAAGACACGGTCGGTAAAGATCCTGTCTTAAAACTTTTATCGAAGACAAGCACAGAGGTCACAACCCGTCTAACCATTGGCATTAGAACTACTGATCCAATGAAGTGGATGTTGTACAACGACCCGATTGCTGAAATTTGCAATCGAGCCAGAGCTTCTATTAGAGAGTTAGTGAAAAATTTTATCGATGTTGATGTCAATCCATCAGAATCTTTAATAAAATCACTACTTGATGGTAAAAAAGTCTTTTTTGCCATCACTCTGAGACCTTATGAATTATATCGCGAAGGCTCTGTCGTACGCGATAATGGTGGAGTTCCTATATCTGTGGTTGTCGGAGAAGATGATAAAGGTAAGGATATCATAGATGAAACCGATGAGGATGCTGAAGTAAGATTATTGGCAAAATTAAAAAAAGCTAATGATGAATTACTTGAAGCAGCTACTTACAAAAATAAGGATGGAGTTATTATAAAAGATAGTAACGATAATCCAAAAATAAACACCTATTTACTAGCACTTAAAGAAACTATTGGTGATATTGCACACAGCACTGGATCAGAGCTGTATATGATAGCAATGTCAGGCACTGACGTTTCTGCTAAAGTGAAAGAAGCAACTCAACAACTTTCCGCCGAAGCCAATGAGCGTGAATCGGAAAAAAGAACTGCTGAGTCTGTTAAGAATATTAAAGACATACTAGGTGGCAATGGTGATGTGGCATTGGCTATAGCTGCAAATATTGCCAAAGTCGCAAACGTCAGGGCTCACGCAGTGTCAAGCGGTAGCAAAGATATGGGAAGTAAGGTAATTGCTGCTGCTACAATAATTGGTGAAAAAGGTGAAGGTAGTAACTAGAGTTTAAACCTCTTAGCCCCGACAAATAAATTTGTCGGGGCTTTTTTTATTGACTTTTTAAGAAAATGTGATATTATTCAAAACAGTCGAACTTTAAAGTGAGGAAATAATAATGAGTCAAACAATTATTTTGATTATTGTGATCTTGGCAGTAGTTCTTATTTTTAGGGAAAGTATACAAAATCTCTTCTCTAAAAAACCTACCTCTGAGACACATGAAGAAAGCCCAGAATCATCATGGTTCAATCTGGATAATATGATTACCAAAACTGAAGAAGTGACCAAAGACTATATTGATCACGACACTTTAGTAATCATTGTTAGTCTGGCAGGTTTACTTATCCTCTGCTGGATCATTGGAACATTTTATACAGCTTTAACCAGAAAGGATCCAGCCAAGGAACCATTATTTGAACTTGGTACTTCTGGAGGTTTGCTTCTCGCGTTAATTGGTACTATGTTGATCATACTTGTCGTACATCAAATCTTCTTCAAAGAGGATACGATGAAGATAAAACCAATAGTTGATGTAGAGGTAAATAAACTCAGGGTTGGAGGATGGATAGTTGTACCAATGTCACTAACAACTCGGGCTAAAGTAACTATCGACATGCCTCATCCAAGGCAATATGGAAACGGAAAATCTTTTTGGTCCTGTCCAGAAATGGTAAGTCCAGAAAGAATTACCGAACCAGTTTACTTTGAACCACTGACTAAAAAGTCTGGTTTCGTAAATCATGTACGTATTACAGACGAAAGTCGACAACTGCTTGTGAATTATGGAGTTTTACAAATAGATGTCCGATTCACAAAAATCTTAGCCGGAAGCAAAGCAGAAGATAATCCGTGCAAGTACCTTAAATTGTAAGGTCTGCACTATACACAACACCCTTGAAAGCTTTACTTTCAAGGGTGTTTTTTTATTATCTAATTGCTAATTACCCAGATTTTCACAACCCGTAGCCTCTGGATCATCAGCACAATTTAGCTGTTTACCCAAACCAAAGGTATTGACCGCAATCGATAGCAATCCCCAAGCTGATATCATTACTACCAAGCCGATAATGCCGTACATCATGTGTTGTTTCCCTTCTTCGCGGGCCGTGTCACTAGTGCCGTTAAATATATAAACTACGCCTCCATAAACGAATACCAGAAAAGCAATGCCCGACAAAAGGGCGATCAAGGGAAACAGGATTATTTCATTAAGTTTTTCTACAAACTTACCGGCTTCGACAGCGCCCTCACCAGCATAGGCTATATTTAGTAGCGACATATTGATATTATAACCTGAAAGCTTGAGCTGGAGAATACAAATCCCCAGTGATATGAACTGCAAACCCTTGACAAGGCTTTTAAATTATGCTAATATATAAGCATAAGAGTTTAGTTCTTTTCATAAAAACTCTCAATTTTTCTTCAAGGAGAAGATCATGAGCAGGAAAATTATTGCAATTTTTTTAGTCTTACTTTCACTTGTAGTATTAAGTGGTTGTGTAGTCACACCTAGTGGAGGTTTAAACTATAGAGGAGGTGTCGGTTACGGTGGTGTAAATTATGGACATCCACCAGTTGGTGTAAATTATGGAGTTCAAGGTACTCATCCACAGTACCACTACGACAGAAAATATTACACCCCTGGGGTATATTACAGACAAAGACCTAGTAACATGGACTGGAACCCTCGCACGGGCAATAATTGGCATAGGCAAAGACCTATGCCACACTATGCTCCTGTGGGTAGAGACTAAGTTTTAGCATCAAAAAAAGCGTTACTTTTAAGTAACGCTTTGTTTTTTATCTAGATTCTATTAACTACCTATTTAGTAGGTAAACCAACTTGTGGAATAGGAGTTTTGCTGGCAGGATCGGCCAAACCTGTACTGCCCACCAACAGATTTACAATTCCCCACAAAATAAAGATCATCACAAAACCAACAATCGCCCAGATCATCAAGCTCTTACCTTTTTCTTTAGCCTCATCATTGGCACCACCAGCGATGAAGAATTGGAACATTCCCCAAACGAAGACTAGGAAACCGATACCGAGAATAAACGGGATTAGAACTCCATTTGTAAACTCTAGAATATTAGTAAGTAAAATTTGAAAATCTCCTCCGCCGGCATTGTCTGCTATTTGAGCGGAAGCATTGGACAATGGGATAAATGCAAAAACTGATACAGGTATTGCGTAAAAAATATTTTTTAAGTTCATAATTTATTTAACTAAAATTGTACATTATTAGTAGCTGGGTTAGTAATTCCAGCATCATTCAAACCTGTACTGGTCACTAAGAGATTTATAATTCCCCACAAAATAAAGATCATCACAAAACCAACAATCGCCCAGATCATCAAGCTCTTACCTTTTTCTTTAGCCTCATCATTGGCACCACCAGCGATGAAGAATTGGAACATTCCCCAAACGAAGACTAGGAAACCGATACCAATAATGAAAGGAATAAGAACACTGTTAGAAAAATCTAAAATTCCCAACAGCATAGTTTCAAAAGCACCACCACCACCAGCCTGATCAGCTATTTGTGCTGAAGCGAAAGCTACAGGTAACAAAAATAAGGTCGATGCACTAGCAAATAATTTAAAACGTTTCATAATTTAATTATAATTAAAATACTAATAACAGTATTACTGACAGTATACACTAAAAACCCTTTTTAGCGATACTTTTAAGTAGAATTGGGTGTATAAACTAGCCAAAGATTGATTGCTGAATCATAGCCACAATTCCCCAAGTAATAATCATAAGTACGACCACCAAGGCTGCAACCAGGGCCAGTCTCTTCCCTTCTTCACGTTTTTTTTCATCAGCTGCGTTTATTACCCAAGCATCAAATATTTTCCAACACAAAAATAGAAACACGAGAGCAAAAATGGTGGGAATGATTATATTTATCAATCCTAGTAGATGTCCAACTAGCTCTGAAAAAGTGGTCGGTGGATTCATATAATTTTAATCAGCTTTAAAAGAAACGACTAGATTGTTTATAATTTCTCCAATAGCCACTGCGCCAATAATCAACACTCCGCCGATTAAAGCATAAGTAATAGCTCGATGTGCTTTTTCAATATTAGTTGGATTACCACGAGCTGTCACGTACATAAAGCCGGCATAAATGATGAAGAATATTACTATCGGTGTAGCAATCACAATAAAAATTTGCAAGATTTCGTTCAATAATTGCTCAATTGAATCCACTTTTAAAGGATTTTCTAATTCTACTGAAGCACTAGGAGGACCTGGCTGAGCAAGAGCCGAAGGAGCATATAAGAAGGTAATCAAAACTAGAACTTTTAATTTTAACTTTGCAATCATAAGGTAGATATATAGAGAAATTAATAAATTTGACCTAAACGTACAGAAATATCACCAGAGGCATCGCGGGCACTTTGACGGTTGGCACCTACATCTGCAATTTCTTCCTCCATTATATCATTTAGTCGATCTAAATCAGGATTGAGCCAACCTCTAGTATTCGGTACTGATTGATAAATAATTCGCCCATAAACATCGTTACTTCCAGCTGTGACCGAGCTTCGGCTGACCGGTGCCATACTGTAACCATCGGCAATTTTCTTCGCATTGGTATCACTACTTAATGCTTGCATCACCACAAAAGCTCCAGTTTTATTTTTTGCAACTTTAGGTACGAAGAATCCGTAAAAATTTCCGTAAGTTCGTTTGTTGCCACCTAAATTTTGCGGTACTTCTGCAATATCAAAGCTTAGGTTTGGATTTTTAGTTTCCAAATCCTTACCTTCGCTACCAAAACCAAAATATATTGATAGATCTTCACTTAAGAAACGGTCTCTATCTAAATTAAAGGAACGATTCCAGCTATACAAAGAATTATTTACACTACTAAAACCAGTATAAAATTCTAATGATTTAGCAAAAGCGCCACTTGATTGATCAGCAGTGCTATCAAGCAAAACTCTATATTCACGATCTTCTTCTAACACCAGTGCACTACC
>JAGOSI010000008.1:6927-27759 GCA_018062385.1 Minisyncoccota bacterium | reverse complement strand
ACTTGGAGGTTTACTTATCTTCCACCCTGAAATGTTGGTGTTGTAATATTAATAATAAAAGCCCGGCGCCTTCGGCGCCGGTCTTTTTATATAAGCAAAATCTGCACAAATTGTTTTTGAACGACTCTGCCGGCGTAGCCGAAACCTTAGCGAGAAAACAATTTGTGCAGATTTTATAAATCACTTAAAACAACCCCTCCACCACCGCCTTCACATCCGCACCATCGGCTTGTCCTTGTAATTTTTTCATTACCGCTCCCACCAATATACCCATCTTGGCTTTATCTGTAACTCCTAATTCGTTTTTTATAGTTTCAGCGATTGGCTTGATTTGTTCCTGTGTCATTAGAGTAGGAAGGTAGGATTCTAATATCGCCAGTTCTTCTTTTTCTGGTTCGGCAAGTTCAGGGCGATTAGCTGCTTCAAACTGCAAGATTGATTCTTTGCGTTGCTTGGCTAAACGCTTAATCACAGCAATTGTCTCTTCATCGCTCAGTTCTGACTGTGGGGTTCTAGAAGTAGCTACCAATTCATTGGTGCAGGCAGTCATAATACTACGCACAGTTCGAAGCAGGACTTCATTTTTAGCTTTCATAGCTTCTTTTAAGGTTGTACGCAAATCGGTGTGGATAGACATATATTTTAAGAATTATTAGACCATTATACTAGCATATTTTTGGGTGTTTTCTAGCAAAAATGTTAAACTAGCCAACATGGAAATCATAATAATCGCTCTACTAATACTTCTCATCGGCGTAATTTCTGCCTTTGGCTACTTATTTTTTATCCGCCAAAACAAAAAATCAGAGACTCCAGAAAGCATGCTTTTAATGCAACAACAGATTCAGGAATTATCCCGTACCGTTCGTGAGCAGGTTAGTGAAAGTTCACGTTTATCACAAGAAGGAAGTCGCATGCAGTTTCGAGAAAGTAAAGAATTAATGCAAGGCATCAACCGCGAAGTAAACGAACAAATTCGCGCTATTCAGGAAAGTATCAGCGAAAAACTTCTCGGGGTACAAAAACATGTTTCTGAAGTTAGTGAAAGCTCTAAGCAGGTTTTTACCATTGCCGAACAATTGCAAAACCTCGAGAAAGTTTTAAAACACCAAAAACAAAGAGGGAACTTGGGCGAGGCAAGCTTGCAATTAGCCCTAGAAAACATCCTTCCTGTTGGTGCCTACAAGCTTCAATATCAATTTGACGGCGGAGAAACAGTTGATGCAGTAATCATTACGAAAGACGGCATGATTCCTGTTGATGCCAAATTCTCACTCGACAACTATCGTCGTCTAGTAGATGAAACCGATGAAAATAGAAGAGAAGAATTAGAAAAAGAATTTAAAAATGACTTAAAAAAACGCATAGACGAAACTGCTAAATACATCAGGCCAAAGGATGGTACATTACCGTTTGCTTTTATGTATATTCCCGCCGAAGCGATTTATTACGACCTCTTGATTAATGAGGTTGGTTCAGTCAAAGTAAATACTCGCTCACTTATAGATTACGCTTACCGCGACAAAAGTGTAATTATTGTTTCACCTACCACTTTCGCTGCCTATCTCCAATCAGTACTTTACGGTTTTCGCGCTTTTAAAGTGGAGGAAAGTGCCAAAGAAATTCAAAAGAATGTTGAAAAATTGGCAAGACACCTAAATGCCTACAATCAATATTTTGAAAAAGTCGGTAATAGCTTAGGTACTACCGTCAATCATTTCAACTTAGCAAGTAAAGAACTAGGGAAGATTGATAAAGACGTAGTCAAAATTTCCGGTGAAAGTATAAATCACGAGCAATTAGTATTGGATAAACCTTTAAAAGCTGATTGATGATTTATGTTGATAAAACCTTGCAACCCTTGAATCTGAAAAGAAAGTATTGTATGCTTTAAAAGTTATGTACGTTCACATTTTTGTGGAGGTGTATCATGAGTACCGTAAAAAATCCCTCGCCCGCTCCAGCAGGTGAAGATCTAGTTGAGATTAGTAGAAAAATCAACTGGTTAATCCATAGGAAACCCTACATGTTATGTACTTTTGTTTGGATAATATCAAACAAGCACAAAATAGGTGACTCCTTTTGGTTCACCTACATAACATTGATGGTTTATGTTCCTACAAGATATTTGATTGACAGTTTTTTTCGTTTAAAAAGAGGCCAAAAGCAGCATTGCAAGGAATGCTTTGAGTATGAAATGAGTGAAAAAGTTATTTCTATCAAAGAAGTGGAAGGCATGATATGCAAAATATAAACAATCCCCGCACCAAGCTAATACTGGTGCGGGGATTTAACTTTTTAGCTAATATTGCAATTTTCTGAGTTTTCTTGTACTATAGCCGGCACTATGGCAACAAATACAGCTAAAAACGAAGCCTTTGCAGTAATTGCAACTGGCGGTAAGCAATACATGGTCTCAGTTGGTGATACTCTTTTAGTAGAACTACTTGGTGACCACAAGGAAGGGGACAGTATCGAATTTGACAGTGTTTTAATGACCGACAACGGCTCTACAGCAAAAGTTGGCACACCATTCACAGGTTCAAAGGTTAAAGCTACTTACCTCGGTGAAGATAAGGGTCCAAAACTAAGTATAGTTCGCTACAAAGCTAAGAGTAACCGTGACCGCAAGATTGGTCATCGCCAGCATTACGCTAAGATTAAGATTGAGACTATTTAAGAAACAAAAAGAAGCGCCGGCATGCCGGCGCTTCTTTTTGTTTATCGAACCCAAGAACTCATCTACACTCTATTACGCAACGCGCTCTTAATTGTTTCAGAGTCAGCATACTCCAGTTCACTACCGGTCGACAAGCCTCTTCCTAAATGTGAGATTTTAATCTTGTTTGAAGCAGAAAACTCACTGAGTAAAGACTCGATGAACCGACTAGTGTTTTCGCCATCAGGATTAATTGCAAAACCTAAAATCACCTCTAACTCATCAGTTTTAGTTCTTTCTGTTACCAAAGCTTTAAAAGCGCCACTCCTGAGTTTTTGTTCATTATCTTTAGACATCAAAGGTACAATTCCACCTAAAACAAAATAAAGACCATTATAAACTCCACTTCGCTCAATTGCCTGAATGTCATTATCGCTAGCAACTATGAGAAGTTTATGATCATCACGATTAACATCATTACAGATTGAACAGATTTTTGAACCACCGGCATTGGCAGAAAAGAAGCGTCGACATAAGGCACATTCAGCAACCGAAGTAGGGAGCGAAGATATTAAATGAGAGAATTCACTAACTTGTTCTGGTTTCATTGTGAGCACATGAAAAGCAAAGCGTTTGGCTTGTCTCGCGCCAACACCTGGAAATTTCTCAAAATAGGCTACCAGCTTGTCAAAATTGATCATGAGAATTTACTAGAAATCATCCTGTCCACCACCGCCACCAGCTGAAGTTGAATGATGGTGAGTGTCGAGATTGAGAAAACGCACATGCTGACCATCAAAGTATAATTCAGCCATCCCAACTGGCCCGTTACGGTGTTTTTCCACCAGAATTTCAGCAATGTTCGGGCGTTCTGATTCTTTATTTATTTTGTCCTCGCGATGAATAAACATCACCACATCAGCATCCTGTTCAATCGAACCAGAATCGCGAAGGTCTGATAACCGTGGTCTACCACCACGTTGTTCTACCGCACGCGACAACTGTGACAAGGCAATGACCGGCACATCAAGATCACGGGCCAAGATTTTGAGTGAACGAGAAATTTCAGTCACTTGTTGTGTCATTGAATCACTAGCTTTAGTAGCAGTGGGGGACATAAGCTGAAGATAATCTACAATCAAAAGGTCCAGACCATGTTCATTCTTTAATCTTCTGGCTGCTGAGCGCATTTTGAGAATATTATTACCTGCTTGATCATCAATATGAATCTGTGCTTCAGACAATTTTGCCATAGCTTGTTGCACAGCTTCAAACTCGTGATCGTTGGAAAGTCGCCCTGTGCGTAGTTTCCAAGAGTCCACACCCGCCTCCGCAGCAAGCATACGATCAACTAGCTGTTGATCACTCATTTCCAGAGAAAAAATACCAACCGAAGCACCAAATTTCAAAGCAGCATTACGAGCCACGTCCAAAGCAAAGGTGGTTTTTCCCATGGACGGGCGAGCTGCCAGAATAATTAAGTCAGAACGTTGAAAACCAGCCAAAAGATTATCCAAAGAAGTAAATCCGGACTGCACGCCACGTCTTTCATCTTGATTGGCGCTTAGATATTCAAATCGCTCCCAAGCTTCATGAAGGGAATTACCAATAGTTTTGAACTTTTGTGCACTAGGTGACTGAGTAGCATGAAAAATTTTTTTTTCCGCTTGATCAAGAGCCTCATCAACACTTTCCGGATCAGAATAACCGATCTCAGCAATATCATCGGCCGCATAAATAAGATTTCTCAAAGCCGCTTTTCCTTGTACCAGCTCGGCGTAATAATGTGAATTTCCAGCGGCCGGCACTGTCTCAATTAGCTCTGTGATATAACTAGCGCCACCAACACGCTCCAAAGTGCCATTAGCTTTTAATTTTGTCACCAAAGACACCACATCAATCGGATCACCTTTTGAAAAAATGCTGACCACAGCTTCATAAATAGCCCGATGCTTATCTGCATAAAAACTTTCTGGGTAAACTGTCACTGACACATCATGCATGACGTCTGGTTTTAAAATAATCGCACCAAGTAAAGCTTTTTCAGCGTCGATATTGTGAGGAGGAGTACGTAGAGCCCGATTGGTATTAGCCATAACGCTGGTATTGTATCATATTTAGGAGATGCTGGGTGAAGAGAGTAAAAAGCCCCGCACCCAAAGGGTGCAGGGCTTTTTACCTAGTCCTTAGTTATCCTCGGCCCATAAGCCGTATCTTCGACCGTGTAACCCTTGAGCGCAATAGCCTCACGCAAAGTGTCAGCCTCTAGCCAATTTCTCGCGATTCGCGCAGCTTCTCGACGACCAATTAACTCTTGCACTTCAGTCGACACTTCAGCTTGCGAAACAATTCCCAAAATTTTTGAACCTTCCTCCATATCCTCACTAAGGCCAATATCAAGAACACTATCCATAATCAAAAGAGTAGCGCATTTGGTTTTATTATCTAGAGAATTATCCTTCACTAATTGCCAGATAAGAGCAATGGCAGATGGAGTATCGAGATCGTTAGCCAAAAGCGCCTTGAAGCCTTTTATGTAATCAACCGAAGGTTTGCTAGCCACTTGCTTATATTCTTCATACATATAACGCTTTAATCGGTATAAAGCCTGCTTAGCGCCTTGTAGAGCTTCCCAAGAGAGATTAATCGGTGAACGATAGTGTGACGTCAGGAGCCAGTAGCGATAGTCATCACCAGTAAAACCTCGATCTATTAAGTGGTGTAAATTAATAGTATTACCAATCGACTTACTAATCTTAGTGTTGTCGATAGTCAAAAACTCACTATGCAACCAATAATGAACAAATTTTTTGCCGGTGGCACATTCGGATTGAGCAATTTCAGCGTTATGGTGTACAGGAATATGATCAATTCCACCCGTATGAATATCGATCTCTTTTCCTAAAGTTGCTATCGCCATCGCTGAACACTCAATATGCCAACCCGGAAAACCTTTTCCCCAACGACTATCCCAGCCAAGTGGACTTTTTTTCCAAACCGCAAAATCAGCGGGGTGGTGTTTTTCCTCATTAATCGCTACCCGGGCTCCGCTCTGGAGTTTTGAGACATCAATATTACCCAAACAACCGTAACGTGGAAATTTCTGAATATCAAAATACACCCCATCACTCGTTTCGTAAGTAAAGCCTTTACCCTCTAAAGTTTCAATTAAGCGAATTTGCGGTCCCACATAATCACTAGCTCTTGACCAAGTAGTAGGGGACATAATGCGTAAAGTATCAAAATCCTCAAAAAAGGCTTCAATATATTTATCAGACAATTCACGCATTGCTTCTAAAGTTACTGGCAAACCTTCACGCTTTAAGCCTTTCATCATTTTATCTTCACCAGCATCACCATCATCAGTTAAATGACCAAAATCAGTGAGATTAATAGTGTGTCTAACATCATAACCATTAAACACCAAAGTTCGCTTTAAAATATCAGCAAAGACAAAGGCACGAAAATTACCGATATGGGCATAGTCGTAGACTGTTGGTCCACAAGTATACATAGTCACGATACCTTTAGTTATTGGCTCAAACAATTCAAGCTTACCAGTTTCAGTATTATAAAGATTTATAGGAGTATTAGTAAGATATCCTTCCTCCTTTTTAAACAGATTTCCAAACATAGATAAAACTAGTTTAGCAGAATGTTTATTAAACACATAATGACATAATAACTTTTGTTTTGGCAGGTACTTATGTCATAATGTAACCATGCAAAACCAACCTGATTTTATTCCACCATCAATTAGAAACCGCGGTAATCAAAGAAGAAATAACTTATTAGGTATCACTTTGGCCCTGTTTTTAGCAGCTGGTGCTTTCTTCTCTGGCTTCCAAGCTAATCAGCTTATTGCCGAAGATCAACCTGCTAGTATTTTTTCTCTTTTTACCTCAAAAGAAACCGTAGCTAATTCCAAAGAAGATATTGATCTGGAACAATTTTGGGCTGTTTGGAAATTGTTAGATGAAAAATTTACTTCTGCTAGCTCATCCAAAAACCTCAGTCATGAAGATCGTATAAATGGCGCCATCCAAGGCATGGTTGATGCTTACGAAGATCCTTACACCGTATTCTTACCCCCAGCTGAAAATGCTGATTTTGCTGAAGATATTTCCGGTAATTTTAGTGGTATCGGTATGGAGGTAGGTATTAAGGACAAAGTCATAACAGTCATTTCACCACTACCAGACACCCCGGCTGAAAAAGCTGGTTTACTGCCCGGAGATCTGGTTGTAAAGATAGACGGTGCAAGTACTGAAGGCTTATCAATTGATGATGCAGTAAATCGTATCAGAGGCGAAAAAGGAACTAATGTCACTTTATCTATTTACCGCGAAGGTGAATTAGAAATCAAGGATTACACTATCACTAGGGATACAATCAATATCCCAACGGTTAAGACAGAAATTAAGGATAGTGTCTTTATCGTCAGATTATACAGCTTTAATGCTATTGCTGAGGCTAAAATGCAGGAAGCTATGCGTGAGTTTGTAAATAGCAAATCTCAAACTTTGATTTTAGATCTACGTGGTAACCCAGGAGGATATCTTCAAAGTGCAGTCTCAATTGCCAGCTTCTATTTACCAACCGGTAAAGTTGTAGTCAGAGAAAGTTTTGGCGAAAACAAAGAGGAGAAAATTTATCGTAGTCAAGGAAAAACTATAAAAGACTTTAACCCTAAGAATTTTGTAGTATTGGTAGATAACGGCTCAGCTTCAGCTTCAGAAATCTTAGCTGGCGCTCTGGAAGAACATGGTGTTGCCACAGTAATTGGCACCAACACTTTTGGCAAGGGTTCAGTTCAAGAGCTAATCGACCTACCATCTGGAGCAGCCTTAAAAGTTACTGTCGCTAGATGGCTTACCCCCAATGGAGTTTCTATTTCGGAGAAAGGTTTGGAACCAAATATCCTAATTACTCGCACTCCAAAACAAAGACTAGAAGGAGTTGATCCACAGCAAGACAGTGCTATTAATTTTCTAAAGGGAAAGGAGGTGAAGAGTGAGGAAAAGCAATAATAACTGATCAGAAGTGACTATTTCAGACACTTCTGTTATGATTTCCGTTATTATTTATTAGAAAATAACGAACTTACAACTACTTTATGAAAGTTATACTTCTACGTGATGTTGCCAAAATCGGTAGACGATTTGAAATTGTTGAGGTTCCTGACGGTTTTGCTCTAAATAGACTAATTCCAAAAAAAGACGCGGAAGCAGCTACACCTGCCAACGTGAAAAGAATTCAACAAAACAAAGACAGGATCAGTGCCAATAAAGCTGAAGTAACAGCAGAAATTAGCGCCACCATTGAAAAATTGAATGCAGACAAACTAAATATCGCAATGGAAGCTAATGATTTAGGTCACTTGTTTCAAGCTGTGAACGGACGAGATATAGCAAAATCTGCCAAAGATAGAGGCTTTAATTTGCCTGACGATATTGTAATCATAAATGAATCAATAAAGAGTGTGGGGGAGCACCTGATTTATATTAAAAATCAGGATCAGAAATTACCACTAACAATTATTATAACCGGCAAACAAAAATAACCATGACTCAAAGTAACATTACAGCTGTTGTTTTATTACTCGTTGGCTGTGGCATTTTAATCGGAGGTATTAGCTACTGGCTAGCTCCAAGCACAGAGACCAACATCGCTTCCGAAGAAGAATCACTCGAAGAATTAGCTGCACCTTTATCACCTGACGAATTAGCTGCCTATAATGTAACTATGACCAACGAAAAAAATCCAGTCGCAAAATTTACCACTAATCAAGGAACCTTTGAAATTGAGCTTTTTGAAGACACTATGCCTATTACTGCCGGCAACTTTGTAAAGTTAGCAGAAGAAGGTTTTTATAACGGTATAAAATTCCATCGCGTAATTGACGGTTTTATGATCCAAGGTGGAGATCCAAACACCAAAACTGACGATGTTATGAGTTATGGTACAGGTGGTCCAGGCTACACTATTCCTGACGAACATATAAAAGGTGAGTTTCTGACAAACATCCGTGGCACCATTTCTATGGCCAACAGTGGTCCAAATAGTGGTGGTAGTCAATTTTTTATCAACGTAGCCGATAATACCAATCTCGACTTTGATAAACCACCGGTAACCTCTCAGCATCCAGTCTTTGGTCATATCATATCTGGCATGGAAGTAATAGACTCTATTTCCACCATAGACACAAATCCATCCGACATGCCACTTGAACCAGTAGTTATTGAATCAGTGGAAATCATTAGAGGTTAATGAAAAGGAGTAAGGTATAAAATAAAGAAGCGCCCCCTATGGGGGCGCTTCTTTTAAATAGACTCAAATTTTACTTAAGCCACAACCACATCAACTGCCTTCTTAGAAACTCTACTTCCATCAAAGCAAATTTTGCGCATATCACGAAAAGATACTTTTCCATCTTTAGATGCATAAAGAGTGTGGTCTTTGCCAACATAAACATTTTTGCCGGCCTCAATCTTAGTTCCGCGCTGACGCACAATCACCTGACCAGTCTTAACATCTTGTCCGGAAGTTTTCTTCACGCCGAGGTATTTTGGTTGCGAGTCGCGCAGGTTTTTTGCGGTACCCGCCGCTTTTTTGGTTGCCATACTATATAATAACTAATGTAAAATTAACCTGCGGAGTATACGACATATGAAAGAAAAACTCAAGTCTTGGCTACTAAATGATCAAATTTTCTATGGTTCTATGGTTATTTTGGTGGGAATTACTTCCTTTGCTCTCGGCCAGGCCTCAGTTGAAAAAGAGGGTATAGCTAAGCCAATTATACAGATGATTGAACCAATTACTTTACCAGCCTCAGCAGTAACTTCACAATCTGTCAGTAAAAACCCCACCTTACCAACCAACACCTCCAATCCCACTACTCATGGTCAATTTGTTGCTTCCAAAAACGGCAGTAGGTACTATTTATCAAACTGTTCAGGGGCCAAGCGTATCAAACCCGAAAACATCATCAGTTTTCCCAGTCGAGAAGCGGCTGAAGCTGCTGGTTATAGCAAAGCTGTCAATTGTCCTGGGTTATAATGTATCAACATGAAAATATTTGATTTAATTTTTCGATCCGCCAAACTTTGGTATTTGGCCGACATGAAATCTTATGCAGCGGCTTTTTCTTACTATGCACCCTTAGCTATTTTGCCACTATTGTTATTTTCCATTTCTGTCGTTGGTATAATTTACGGTGAAGCATTCACTAAACAAATCATTACCAATTGGGGACTAGTGTTAGGGCAGGATTTGATTGAAATAATCCGTTCGGCGATAGACAATCTTAAAACCGAGGCCAACACTTTTACCATTCCAATGGTTGGCGTTATATTTTTTGCTGGTGCCAGTATTTTAACCCTAAACGTTTTAAGTAATGGTTTTTACAAACTTTGGAAAGTGGAAAGATTCGGTTTTATAAACTGGCTAAAAAAAAGTGCTCGCTCTATTCTCTTTGTATTAATTTTTCAACTTTATCTCATAATCATAATTGCTTTTGAGATTTTTTTGAATTTTGCCAATTTACGTGGCGATACTATTCTTTCTCTAATATTTTTATTTGTTAGTACCGGAACTTTCTTTGCTATATTGTTCAGATTCCTAGCCAGTAACGCTCCTAGTACTAGTGGTTGCATTGTTGGTGCCACACTAGCCTCAGTTTTGTTTGTGATATCGAAAAGCACAATAAGTATCTACATTATCAATCTATCAGGATTAAATCTCTACGGCGCGGCTGGTTTGATTTTGATTTTATTGATTTGGATATATGTGCTAGCGGCAATTATTTACTTTGGAGCAGCCGTTGCACACGAGTATGATAAAATGAACGACCGTCGTTAAAAGTTCTAAACCTAAGATTATGATTATTATCGATATTGAAGCATCTGGAGTGGATTATAAAAAACATTCTATCGTTTCTATTGGTGCTTTAGATTTTTCTAATCCCACCAATCGTTTCTATGGTGAATGTCGAATTTGGGACGGAGCTCATATTATGGACGAAGCCTTAGCTGTTTGCGGTTTTACTAAAGATCAAATTACCGATCCCGATAAAAAAAGCGAGGCCGAATTGGTACAAGAATTTATGGAATGGTCACAACACATGGCAGATCGAACCTTAACTGGTCAAAACGTTTCTTTCGATCGAGATATGCTAAAAGCAGGTTGTGAACGAGCTGGTCTACCGTGGGACTTAGCATACAGAACCCTAGATACTCATACTTTTTGCTGGATGCACATGATTAAAAGGGGATTAATTCCACCAATCGACCCTCAACATCGTAGAAGTGCTCTAAATCTCGATGCTATTTTAAATTACTGTGGAATTGAAGACGAACCAAAACCACACAACGCCTTAACTGGCGCCATGTCGCATGCCGAGGTCACATCAAGACTCTTGAATAACAAAAAACTTCTCCCCGAATTTTCACAATTTGAAATACCTTGGCTTTAGGAGTAATGCTACAATAATAAAATTATGATCAAGAATATATTTGATAGTAGCAAGAAAAAAGCTAAAAAGAAAAAAGATGATTGTCGGGTAGTTACAGAATTACTTGACCCCAAGGGTCAAGATGGAGCTGTACAGTCATGGCGAGTTTTTCGTATCATGTCCGAATTCGTCGAAGGCTTTGAACTTCTCCGTAATCACGGCTTAGCTGCCACCTTCTGGGGCAGTGCCAGACTCACTCCAAAAGATCATTACTATAAGGAAGCCGAGGAATTAGCTTCAAAATTGGCTAAAAAAGGCTTTACTATTATTTCTGGAGGTGGTCCTGGCATCATGGAAGCCTCCAATGTTGGCGCTTTTAAAGTAGGAGGGAAATCAATCGGACTAAACATAAAATTACCCTTTGAACAAAAGCTCAATCCTTACACCACTGAATCTTTAAGTTTTGATTTCTTCTTCTCGCGTAAAGTAATGCTTACTTTCGCTTCTGAGGTGTATGTTTATTTCCCGGGAGGATTTGGAACTTTAGATGAGTTTTTTGAAATTATTACTTTAATTCAAACCAAAAAAATCGAACCTATCCCCGTGATTTTGTACGGAAAAGGTTATTGGGAACCACTAATAAAATGGTTTGAAAAAGATTTAATCAAGAAGTACAAAACTATCAGTAAGGAAGACATGGAATTATTTCAAGTAGTCGACACCGTAGACGAAGCCTACAAATACATCCTGAAAAATGTCGACACTAAAAATGTTAAACAAGTTTAATTAAACCGCTATGAATATTTCGTATTTTGACGACAACCGCATCACTGAAAAAAACCTTAAAACTAAACTTTCTAAATTACAAACCTATCGTTCCGAAATTGCAAAATACGAAATAGAAAATAATTTTGAAGTACCAGAATATTCATTATATTACCCAAAGGATTTTGCCTTACATGAGACCATAGCGAATCTTTCCAAAACCTACAAAAATATTAAGCATTTAGTAGTAATCGGTATTGGTGGATCTAATCTTGGCACTGAGGCTGTTCATGATGTTTTAAACACTGGAAAAGTGACCTTATCCGTTCTAGATACAGTCTCTGCTTATAAGCTAACTCAGGTTTTGTCACAGCTCAAAAAATACAAAAAAGTATCACAAATAGCGGTTTGTGTTATTAGTAAGTCTGGTAGCACCACTGAGACTCTAACCAACGCCTCAATTTTAATTGAAGAATTAAAACACCACTTTGGTGAGGATATTTACAAACAATTAATTTTTATCGGCGATCCTAAAACTGAAGTTGAGAAATACGCCAAAAAAATCTCCGCTCACTATATAGCGATGCCAAAAATAATTGGTGGGAGATACTCTGTCGCTACAACAGTTGGCTTAATACCACTGGCACTTTTAGGTCACGACACTGACGAATTTATTGCTGGATATTTAGATGCATCAAAGGAAGAATACGAAACCATTTCTGCCGAAAATTCCGCTCGCATCGCTCTTTATTTACAAAACAAATACCATCATTACAACTTTTTTGCTTTCGAACCACGACTAACAAAACTAGGGGAGTGGTACAGGCAATTATTTGCAGAGAGTTTGGGTAAGGAAACAACCCAAAATGGAAAAAAAGTAAAGGAGTCCATGCTACCAACCATCTCTACCGCCACTGAGTTACATTCCGTCGGACAACTATACTTTAGTAAAATTGCTGATGTTTATACCGATTTTGTTACTTTTGATGACGAAAATGTTGATTTTAAAACAGTAAAATCAAACAAGCTAGCGAGTGGTCTTAAGGGTCTGTCGATGCAGGAAATTACCACTGGACTGTACGGTGGAGTTATTAGTGCTTATCAAGAGAGGGGATTACCTTATCGCACCACTGTATTTGATGAGTCATTGCCATATTCATTAGGATTATTTATAGGTATGCGCTTTCGTGAGATTATGTACACTGCGCACCTCACAGATGTAAATGCTTTTGACCAACCAAATGTTGAACTATACAAAATCAAAACTAAAGCCATTTTAAACATATGACCTATATCATACTAGACATCGGTGGCACCAAGACTCGAGTTGCTTCCACTAATGATTTGAGAAAAATAGATAAAATCAGTAAATTCAACACGGCACCAAAATTTAAAGCAGGAATGGAATCTATCATTAAAGCAATTGAGGATATGAAGATAACAGACAAAATTCAGGGTATCGCCATAGGTATTCGTGGACGCATTAATGAAGATAAGACAGCCTTAGAAAATGACAGTGTTTTATCTGACTGGGCCAAAAAACCTTTAGCTGAAACCTTGGAAAAACACTTCAAAACCGCAGTATTTATAGAAAACGATACCGCTTTAGCTGGTTTAGGCGAAGCCGTACACGGAGCAGGGCAAGGGGCTGATATAGTGGCTTATCACACCATCAGCACCGGTATTGGTGGCGTAAAAATAGAAAATGGCGTAATTGATCAGTCAGGTTTTGGTTTTGAGCCAGGACATCAAATTCTCGACATCGACCGCACTATCCTAGGAATTGATATAACACCAACCTTTGAAAACTTAGTTTCAGGATCTGGTCTTGAGGCAAGAATGGGAGTAAAACCATACGATATTCCACAATCCGATTTAATCTGGAATGAATTGGCTGAATATTTAGCTCACGGCTTACGCAACACTATACTTTACTGGTCACCAGATGCGATTATTCTTGGTGGGTCTATGATTATTGGTGATCCTAAAATTGAAATTGAACCTATCCGTAAGTATACAGTTGAGGTTTTAGATGGCTTCGTAGCTTGTCCTTTTATCACTATCGCCACGTTAGGTGACGATGCTGGGCTTTATGGCGCCATGGTTTATTTAGAGCAACACCTAGAAAAGTAGGAGAGTAAGAAGATCCAGAAGTATATATAAATAAGAAAATTCCCTAGAGTGTACTCTAGGGAATTTTAAGTTTTTCTAAAAACTTACTTTAAATGAGGAACAAAGCCAGAAGCTGACCCATCGTATTCTTCATAACAGTTTGAGACTTTTCCGTCGAACATAAGGACATCGTTATATCTGAACCAAAAACACGGGATAATATCAGAGCCTCGGTAATTACACTCGTCACCCAAACAGTAGGTGCCAAGACTCCAATCATCATCTCTGGATCTTTCTTGATGAGTCAGGAACATGTTGATGACAGTAGAGGTGTTGAGACCAAACTCGCGCGAACTAAAACACACGCAAGCCCGACGAGCGGAACGCCCACGATGACGCAAACCAAACTGTGCAGGAATGATGATAACATCATGAACTTTTTGTCTTTCGAAGAGTCTTTTCTGCGCCCTCACCGTCCTAATCTTCCGTTGAAAAGATAAACTAGACTGATGATCAAAACGATTTTTGAACTGGTATTTACTGTTTTTTTTGATCATGTCCAGCATGATCTCAATCGCCTTTTTATAGGTTGGAGCAATCCTTTGCCATGGCACGTCGGCAAAAAATTTCTCCACCCAAGCTGGGCAAACAGCATGTGCTCGCACCAGCCAGTCAATATCAAATTGTAGGCCACAGTTGAATAAATCGTTAAGTATCCGCACCTGTCGTTCAAAATCAACAACAATTTCATCGATAGATAAATGCCGATTGGGTTTGTAGCATGAGCCAGAATGCGAGTCATATACGTATCTCGAGTCCGTTTTTTCCTCTTTCATATAATCTAAGGATTTTTCACCAGAGACTTTTACCATAATTTCACCTCCTGTTAAAATTGACGTCGAAAAACTTAGAAAGAACCCAACTAAATTATATTATAAATAAGTTTAACTGTCAAATATATTGCGAAATAAGCTTATTTTTGGTCAATTTAGCATTGACAATTAGTGAGTAAATGTGGTATAATCACATAAATCTGCAAATTGTGATAGAATTTCGTAGTTATCAGCTTAGTTGCTGATATTTGTTAGATAAGACAATTGGCTTATTATATCGACCGTATTACTTGCGGTTTTGACAGTAACTTCGATGCAAACAGTATTTCCGTCAGGAATTGCCTATGGTCAAATCGAGGAAACTCCTACAGAGAAGGTGGTTGCAAAAAGCTCACCTCTACTAAATACCGAACTTATAGTTCGATCGTATTTTGAGGACATTCCCGTTATGATTCAGATAGCACGCTGTGAATCAGGTTTCCGTCATACTCTCAAGGATGGTAGTGTGCTAAGAGGAGTTGTTGACCCTGCAGACACAGGTGTTATGCAGATCAACAAACGCTTCCACGACAACACTGCAACTACCTTGAATCTTGATCTCGATGACATCTATAACAATATGGCCTATGCCCGATATCTTTATGAAAGAGAGGGGACACGCCCCTGGAACGCTTCGGCTCCTTGTTGGAATAGTCAGTCATTAGCAATGAACAATATATAAACAAAAATTAAACCAGCCTTAGGCTGGTTTAATTTTATGCTATGATTTAGGGCAAATATGAAAAAGCGGTACTGGATAATGAAATGTGAACCAAAGATTTTCTCTATAGGCGACCTAGAAAGAGCGGGGAAATATTTCTGGGACGGAGTTAGAAACTACCAAGTACGCAATATGTTTCGAGACAATATGATGGTAGGGGACAAAGCTTTGTTCTATCATTCCAGCACTAAAAACGTTGGTATCGTGGGGGAGATGGAAATTACAAAAAGTGCTACACCAGATCAAACTCAATTTGATCCAAAGAGTCAATACTTTGATGCTAAAGCTACCAGAGATAATCCCCGCTGGCTCGGTCCAACCGTAAGCTTTAGAAGTAAGTTTAAAAATTTAGTGACTCTTGATCAGATTCGTCAAAATGAAATTTTCTCTAATTTACCTTTAGTAAAAAAGGGGAATCGATTATCAGTCATGGAGATTTCAAAAGAACATTATGATCGTCTGGTAAATCTTGGTAAATAAATTTTATGAAAATCGGCTTTTTTGATTCTGGACTAGGCGGACTAACAATTATGGATGCGGTAATAAAAGAACTACCGCAGTATGATTATGAATTTTATGGTGACACTGCCAATTTACCGTATGGCGATAAAAGCGAAGAGGAGATTTTTAATTTGACCAAGCGGGGAATTGAGCACTTATTTCAGAAAGACTGTCTTCTGATTATAGTCGCTTGCAACACTGCCTCAGCCGAAACTTTGCGCAAACTACAGACTGAATACTTACCACAAAATTACCCCGACCGAAGAATCCTAGGAGTCATCATACCAACTATCGAAGTTTTACTTGAAGAAAAAATCGAACGGGCAATTTTGATCGGCACTAACCGCACTGTAGAATCTAAAAAGTATCACCTAGAATTAGATAAATACTCAGATGCACCAAAACTAAATTCCATCGCCACACCAGCTTTAGTACCATTAATAGAAGCTCAAAAATACGACGAGGCTTACAAAATTATTTGTGAGATTATTGACAACAAGGAGAGTGAGGAGGCTATAATTTTAGGCTGTACGCACTACACAACCTTAAGTGCCAAACTCAATGAACGCTACGCTGAAAATAAGTTTAAGATTATCTCACAAGACAAAATTATACCTAACAAGCTAAAGATATACCTAAGCAAGCATCCAGAGCTTGAGGAACGTCTAAGTAGAAATTTTAAGCGAAATATTTACTTATCTAAGCACACAGAAATTTACGACAAATTTTTAGCAGATTTGTTGGGTGGTGTATTTATTAATGATTAAATCAAAAACGCCTCTTCTCATATATAAAGGAGAGGAGAGAGAAGACCTAACTTAGCTTATTATGATTATTCTATATATTTACAGATGTCGCACAATATATCTTTTACGACATTAGGATTTAAATAAATAACTCTAAATCAATTTAGAGTTACAATACCACGCCAAACTTTCCTTGCAAAAATACTTTAAATAGCTGGCAGATAGTCCATTGGGTCCATATAGGCCTCAGTCGCCGCAACCGGTGTACTAGCTGGTCCACAACTAGTTACGGTCTTGATCTCATTAAATTGACGCACACTAACACCGGTTGTTACATAGACCGTAAAGTGTAAATGCGGACCAGTTGAAAAGCCGGTATTGCCGGAATAACCGATCACTTCACCAGTGCTAACTTTCTGTCCCGAAGATACGCTAATTACGTCCTGATGGGCGTATAGGGTCGATAGACCGTTTGAATGATCAATCAACGTCCATTTACCCCAAGAGTAACAACCGGGCACTAAATCGGTATTTCCAGTCGCTCGCACCGTTCCATTTAAAGGCGCGTAAATTGCAGTACCACGTGGAGTACCTAGATCGACACCAGGATGATAGGCTCGGCCACCATAAGCCCCAGAATTACGCTTAGCAAACTCTGTACCACCAAAATACTGTGTAATGACGATATTCTTTAGTGGCCAAGCAAAAACGGCCGTACCTCGCCCAGGGATAGTATTTGGGTCCAAAATAAATTTAATTTTAGCTTCAAAATCCCGCAACTCCTTTACTATCTGCTCTTTAGCTTCTCGCTTCTCTGCTAGCAATTTTTGGTAATTTTTTTCCTCATTTTTCGTGACTTCAAGCAAACTATTTCTCTCCTTCTGATTGTTTGTTAAAACAGAATTTTGATCCTTATATTGACTCTGTAGCGACACTAAATCACCACGCTTCTTAGTATTACTATTCTTTTTTTCATCCAACAAACGATGCAATGAATTGAGTTCATCCACTTTCACAGCCATACTATTTTGCACGGACTCATGAGCTTCAATTGTCCCCCAAAATTCTGAAAAGTTTTTATTTTGTAATAAAAGCTCAATCAGAGTTAAGTCTCCAGTTTTGTACTGATCGCGAATAATTTCTGAAATTGCTTGTTTATTTTTTGTAATATCATCTTCAGTGCGACTGATCTCTAAAATCAGCTTATTGATCTCCAGATCAGTTGAGCCAATAAGAGTTTCGGTTCTGGAAATTTCAGCGGTAACTTTTTTTCGCTCTAAGGTCAACTGATTGATGGCTTTTTGTAAACTTTGCTTTTCTGCCCCTACTTCCTTTAATTCAGATTCAAATTTAGCAATTTCCTTCTCAATTTCTGCCAAACGATCACCACGATCCATAATATCTTGCTGGAGCTTATCTAACTCAGTTGACTGAGCTTCGACATAAGTCAAATGCGAAAACCACAAAAAAGGTGTTAGTAAAACACCGGTTAAAAAAGCTGTTAGTGGTTTTTTAAACTTCACTCCCCTATTTTATCACAAGCTAAGCGGATTCGGTCAAGTGTTTCTACACGACCAATAATAAAAGCGATAGTAAAAGGGTCTGGTGAGCGTTCTCGTCCAGACAAAGCTACTCGTAAAGGCCAGAGCAACTCCCCCTTCCCTACTTCTTCGGCATATTTCCATACTGCTGATTTAATGTTTTCTACACTTGAAAAATCAGCTTTTTCTAGCAAAATAAGAGCTTGTTTTAGTCTTGGCAAAGCATCTTTTACACTCTCATCATTTTTCCACTTCAGTAAATCCGTTGCAAAATCTGTTGATGCAATAAAAGCAAAGTCATATTCCCCTGCCCTAACCTGTTCAATGAATTCTTTTCTAATTTGGATTCTCTCTCTAATAGATGGCAGTAATCTTTTAAACATTTCTTTGTCATAATTAGAAAATACATCAAGCGATTCATCGGGTTTAAGATAATCAGAAAATTCGGATTCTGAAAGATTTTCCAAGTGTTTTTTATTTGTCCAAAGTAATTTTTCTTCACTAAAAACAGCACCTGATTTTTGGATCTTGTCAATATCAAAAGATTCGATGAGTTCAGAGACTGAAAAGATTTCCTTATCATTGCCTGGGTTCCATCCGGTCAATGCAAGTAAATTTATAATTGCAACTGGTAAATACCCATTATCTCTATACTCCAAAATATCTTGTGCTCCGTCACGCTTACCAAGCTTCTTGGTTCGATCACTTCGTAATATTGGCGGCAGAGTAACAAACACAGGATAAGGTATTTCTAAAGCGTCATATAAACTTAAAAACTTTGGTGTACTAGAAATAAATTCGTCAGCTCGCATAATATGTGTTACCCCCATTTCAAAATCATCTATAATATGAGCAAAGTTGTAAGTTGGGAAACCATCACTTTTGATAATTACAAAATCATCCAACATCTCCTCACCGGCAGACAAATCTCCGCGCACGGCATCATGCCAGTTATATCTTTTTATTTCTGGCACTTTGAGACGTAATGGTTTTGTACCATCCCAAGCAGAAAAAGATTCCGGTCTGTAATCTCTGAATAAAAAAGGTTTCTTTTGTTCCTGAGCACTCTTTCTGAAGGACTCAACTTCTTCAACTGTATAAGGATCGGCATATGCCAAGCCTTTTTCTATTAGAATATTGGCGTATTTTAAATAGATTTCTAGCCTTTCTGATTGTACACAGGAACCAAACGACGCGACTTTATCTGGGCCAAAATCCCATTCAATTCCTAACCATTTTAATGATTCAACAATATGTTCATAAGAACCCTCAACCTCCCTATTTTTGTCAGTATCTTCTATCCTCAAAATGAAAGTACCGTTGTGTTTACGAGCGTACAAAAAAGCAAACAAAGCAGTTCTAACACTGCCGATATGCAAAAAGCCAGTCGGTGAAGGGGCGAATCTTGTTACAATATCTTTATGATCCATGTTCAGTTCCTATTTGTATTAATATAGCGGCGATTTTTTCAGAAGCGTCTGGTAAAGCAAACTTTTGTGCTGCCAAACTCATTGCCTGCCAACGCTCAGGATTGCCCATAATAGTGCTTATTTCGCTGGTTAGCAAGGTCTCAGTTAGATTATGTTCTTCTATCACCGTTGCTGATCCGGAACGGGCATAAGCATAAGCGTTACTTCTTTGGTCACGACTAATATCCTCAGGAATTGGAATCACAATACTCGGTTTGCCATGTAAAGATATTTCGGACAAAGTCGTACTTCCCGCCCGAGTGATAACCAAAGAAGAAGCTTCTAGAAGGGCGCCAACCACTTCAGCTGGCACCAAGCCTTTAATATAGTAGCGGTTTTGTAACACAGGATCAGTAATCAGACCCTTGGCCACCAAAAGTAATTCATCCTGATGAGCAGAGCCAGTTTGGTGAAATATGCGATAATGAGGCAATAAATCATCAAGGGAGCGTAGAATTAGATTATTTAATCTTTCTGCGCCGGAAGAACCACCAGTTACATAAATAAGTGGTAGATCATTAGGAATACCTAAAAAAGTAAAAGGGTCGTTGTGTATTTTTTTTGTCACCTGCCGAATTGGAATACCCACCAAAGCCGTTCTGTCCTTAGCAAAAAATTCTGCTGCTTCAGGATAAGAAATTGCTATATAACGAGCAAACTTTTTAGCTAATTGATTGGCACGACCAGGAACTGCGTCTGACTCATGGATCACTACTGGGATACGCAAAAAGCGCGCTGCTAAAAGCACTGGCACACTAGTAAAACTTCCCTTGCTAAAAATTACATCTGGATAAATCACATACAACTTCCAAATTGCAACAAACACCCCAAACAAAGTTCGAAAAGGATTTAAAAAATTCTTGAAGGAAAAGTAAATTCTCACTTTGCCAGCTGGACACCAAATAAATTTAATATTGAATTCTTTAAGCAAATCTGTGTCGTAAGTATTTGGACCAAAATAATATAATTCTGGTTTTTCGGGATATACTTG
>JAGOSI010000008.1:0-6827 GCA_018062385.1 Minisyncoccota bacterium | reverse complement strand
ACCAATCCTAAAGTAAGAATATGTTTCCACTTAGCCCCTGCCGTCACAAACATAGCCACTCCAGCTAAAACCATTACAAAAAACGTATCGGTATCTGGCAAAGACAACATGATCAAGCCAGTCACACCCAATACACCAAGAAAGGGCAAAACTCCGAAGCGCCAAGTGTCGATTTGTCTATGCAAACCAGACAACAAAGTGGCGACATAAATTACAAAACCGATCTTTAAAAACTCAGAGGGTTGTACGGTAGTAAATCCAAGATCGAGCCATCTAGTCGCTCCGCCGTGGGTCATTCCTAAGCCGGGAATAAATACTGCCAGGGTTAGAAGTAAAGTGCCAACAAAAATATAAAAAGCGTACTGACGCCAATTTCGGTAGTAAATATGACTAGTAATTAACATAGCCAATCCCCCACCAATAATACCAAAAAATAATTGCCCAAAGGCCACGGAACCAAAACTAGCTCCGTCGCGTGCCAAGAGACCGAGAGAAGCCGAAGAAAAAATAAAAAAACCAGATATCACTAAAATACCAATAAGGATTAGCAAGATCGAATCAACAGATTTTGGTGACTGGTTTTTCATCGTAATATAGTAGCAAAAATTACCCCAACCACTGCCATAATCATCCCGATTACCCAATAACGCATTGTAACTTTATAGGACGGCCAGCCTACAGCTTCAAAATGATGATGAAGTGGAGCGATACGGAAGAATTTCTTACCAGTAAACTTGCGGTAAGTAAGCTGGATCAAGTTTGAAGTTACTGTCACTACTAATAGAAAACCAATAATTGGCAACAATGAAACGCCATATCCTTCCACTAATTGATCAGTCATCATGACTACCACTGCCAGGGTTAGTGTTAGAGCCATAGAGCCAGTTTCGGTCATCCAAAACCGAGCTGGTGGAATATTGAACCACAAGAAAGCTAAAATCGCGCCCGTTACCATGGCACAAAAAGCGGCTAGGTCGTATTGATTTTGTAATATAGCCACACCCGAATAAGCTGAAAAAATTATTGCAAAAACTCCACCCGACAGACCGTCGATACCATCAATCACCCCACTAGCATAAAGTGCATTGGTAAGTAATATGAAAAAAGGAATGATTAAAATTCCCAGCTCTAGAGGATCGGAAAATGGGATACCGACGCTATCAACACCTAACTTTGCATAAAACCACCAACCGATAAATGTCGCCAAAACACTAATAAGTAGAAGACGTACCGATAGTCTCACTCCACCACCCTCATGCTGAACATCATAAAAATCATTCAAAAATCCAATCGCCGCGCCAATAATCAAAGCCATTAGAGGCAACCAAGTCTGAGAGCGACTTATAAAAAAGACGTCAGAAAAAAACTTACTGTCACTAAATGTAGCTAGTAAAAACAAGATTAAAATAGTCAGAGAAATACTACCCCAAATCACAATTCCACCCATGCGCGGAGTTTTAGTTTCTTCTTCTCCTTTTAATCGATTGAACTCTTCAGCAACTCTTCCGCCAAAAGCGGTTTTACCACCCTGCTTTTTCCAAACTTTATATTTAAAAAGATAATGTGTAACAATCGGCGCAATTAAAATACCGATCACAAAGGAAATTACAGCCGGCAACAAAACTTTAATGATAGCAATTTCTACTTCCATATTTATTCTTTACTAGTTACACTATCCTGAACTGCTTCAATCAACTTAGTCACATCACTAAAGCGACCGTCAATAGTGGAACCTAGGACTGTAATTATGACAGGGTGATTAAATCCAATATCCAAAGCTACTGTCAAATTACCGCCTGCCAAATCAGTGTAGCCGGTTTTTGAACCAATGAGATTGGGAATTTTATCAACAATATTGTTGGTATTTTTTGCCTGATGAAAACCGCCAGCCGTATTATAGAGAGTGGTAATATCAGATTTAGTTGGCTCTAGAATATCTGGATGATTCCTAATAATATATTCCATCAGAAATGAAACATCACGGGCGGTTCCGTATGCACCTGCTTCTTCAGTTGAAATATCTAATCCGGTCGGATTCATAAACTTCAAACTACCGAGACTCAACTCTTCTGCTCTAATATTCATACCAGTAACAAACTGAGCTACCGGATCCTTATCCCCCAGCTTGGCCCCAACCGCATCAGCGAGAGTATAAGCCGCGCTGTTGTAAGAAGACACTAAAGCAAAGTCCGCCAAATCTTTAACTGCAAACACCTCACCAACATTCAAAGATCCCCCACTTTGTTGACTCGCAGCATCCTTTGTTACAGTTACTTTAGTTTCGTCGGACACCAATTCGTAAGCTACGAGAGCAGTCATAAGTTTGGTGATTGAAGCTAGTGGCAAAGCAGTGTTTTCATTTTTTTGAAAAAGTACTCTCTGTTCCTTAACATCCCAAACATAAGCTGATTTAGCAATTATATTAGTGGATTCAATTTTTTGAGGAATAATTTCTGTACTAGTCCCAGCTTGTAAAAATGGTAAATTAGCATTTTGTGGACTGTGGTCTTTACTTAGAATTTTACTATCATTAGCAAAAAACAGACCGCCAAACAGACCGCCCAGTAAAATTAAAATTAAAAAAGCCTGACTAAAAACTGGAAAACTATTTTTTGATACACTCTCAGCCTTGGCTTCATTAGTAGCTATGATATATGGTTCATTATCGTTCATGCTTCTTTGTTAGAAAAATCAGTATTAAATTGCTCAAGCTTGTCGCTTATTCTAGCAAAGTCTGGCAATTCATGCTTGTGTGTGACTCCAAGGTGCGACAAAAGCGCCGGTGTCACGGTAAATTTTTGGCCACCGGCGCTTTTGTCCTGAACTCTCTCAACCAAGCCTCTAATAAGCAAATTTCGTAAAATAAAGGAGGAGTTTACACCTCTAATGCGGTCAATTTCTGAACGAGAAATTGGCGCACGGTATAAAATAATTGCCAAGGTTTCCGCTCCAGCCTTACCAATATCAGCTTTTAGCTCATTTTTACGCATCGCTTCAATAATTGGCGCCATTTCGGGGCATGTCACAAGCTGAATCTCAGATTCAGTTTCAACAATACGAGTAGCTCCAACTTGCAAACGCTCTCTTAGGATAATAAGCGCTTGAGTAAAGTCTTCCTCAGAAATATCAAAAAGCTTAACAATAGTCTGCTTTTTTTGAGGAGCGGATTTATAAAATAAAAAACCTTCAATTAATACATCAATCGGCATTTTTGTATTGTAACACAAGAAAAATCTAAAAAACTAGAGAAATAAACGTTAGTCTAGTGCCAACTCAATAGTAGGTTGGGGTTTGACCTTTATCGAGCTCAATCTCAATATCGTCAAATCTCTCAACTTGAGTAATTATCAGATTTCCCTGTTTGAACAATTCCAAAACCGCCAAAAAGCTAACGATTATTGTCTTGCGCTCTGGCCCACTGGCACGAAGCTCGGAAAAACGTAAATAAGAACTTTGCGCAATTCTTGATTCCAATCTTTGCATCATTTCCCCTAGGGAGATTACAGCTTTTATTTGAGCTTTGGCTGGACTTTCTTTTTTTGGCAATGATGTTACCACTTCTGTCATTGCATTTCTAAGTTCATCTATACTACAAAATTGATCTGGTACAAACAGTGGCGATGCTGGTGTTGTGAATTTCGGTGCGTAAAGTCTTTGTTGACCATAAATTTCCTGTATGACCACAGATGTATCACGGATAATCTGATATTGTTTCAATCTTTCCTCTAAATCAACAATTGAAATCTCTTCCTCTTCGGTCAGATCCAGAACTGGCAACAAAGATTTTGACTTAACTAAAAGTAAGGTGGCCGCTAAGGAAATGAATTGTGCTGTATTTGGCAGAGACATCTCCTCAGACAGACGCACATGATTCATATACTCATCGGTCACCATCGCCAATGAAATGTCATTGATCAAAAGCTTCCGTCTTTCCACCAAATCAAGCAACAACTCTAAAGGTCCTTCAAATACCTCGGTCTTTATAGAGAAATTAGATGACGCAAATGGTTGCATAATTACACAAATAATAACACAAAGATGTATGTAAAATGAAAAAAGCTGGGCGCACTTCGTGCGCCCAGCTTTTTTCACAATCTCCCTAACTCTCCTCCACAAATTTCACCAAAAGTCGGACCGGCTCACCAGTTGCTCCTTTTGCCAATTTATCGCTGGAAATACTTTCCATTCTGGGTGCCATATCAATATGCACCCAAGGCACATTTTTAGGAGCAAAAAATGATAAGAATGCTCCGCCTTCAATTGATCCAGCATAACGAGAGAAGTTGGTGGCGATATTACTTATATCGGCCCGATGACTTTTTAGTGATGATTTGTACTCATCCCAAAGTGGTAGGGGCCACACTAAATCCCCGCTCTCCTCTCCTAGTTCACAAAGTTTCTTACTTAAATCACCATCCTTCGTCATAATAGCACTAGCATGTTGACCAAGGGCCACCAAAGACGCTCCGGTTAGAGTCGCTACATCTAAGATTACTTTAGGATTATATCTTTCGGAATAGGTTAGAGCATCAGCTAAAATCATTCGCCCTTCTGCATCAGTATGAAGAACTTCAATGGTTTTACCGTTCATGGCTGTTACAATATCCCCTGCCCGCATTGCATCATCGGAAATAGCATTTTCAGCGGCTGGTATTAGAGCAATCACGTTCTTTTTTAATTTCAACCTAGCCACTGTAGCAATAGCCGCCAAAACCGCCGCTCCACCCGACATATCCATATGCATTTCATGCATAAAGCCAGATGGTTTAACATTCAACCCTCCCGAATCAAAGGTCACTCCTTTACCTATCAAGATAATCGGTGACTTATTTTTATCAGAATTTTTTCCAGTTGATTTGCCAGCTCCCCAGTATTCGGCCACAATAAACTTTGTCTCAACTTTAGTACCCTGACCGACCGCTAAAAGCGCTCCCATCTTAAGCTTTCTGATTTCTTTTTCTCCCAGCACTTGCACCGAGAACTTTGCCTCCTTTCCGAGCTTGATAGCCACCTCAGCAAGTCGACTTGGTGTCATATCACAAGCTGGAGTATTGGCTATTTCACGAGCTTCATTTACACCAATTCCTAAAGTCTCACCTCTTTTAAAACCAGACTTAACTTCTGAAGAAAAATCTCCACAAATGATAATTTCTTTTAAAGTTTTTTTAGTTTCTTTCTTTGTCTTATAAGTTTTGAATTCGTAATCAGCCATTATTATATTTTCCAATAATGTCGAGGCTAGCCAATTTTCACCCTGTGTCAAAAGTGACGGAAAATCTAAATCCGAGAAATCTAGCACCAAATTTTCTAATTGGTGTGCCTTAGCAGCTTGGACAATACTGCGAATTAAAGTACGGAAAGTTCGAGGAGTTATTTCCTCCCGCTTCCCTGTTCCCATTCTATACTCAAGTTTACCTTCTGAGGTTTCCACCAAACGATGCCAGCTGGCTGGATCTTCTGTTAAAACCAAACGGCAATATTTATCGGTTAATTCTGTGGCACCCTTAGGTGAAAAAGTAATTTTTAACATAATCCAGTGATTATAACACCCTCATTTAGAAATTAATAAAATATAGACAAATAACAAAATAGTTGTATTATAAGAGGCGGAAACGTTATTTTTTTCTACTTCTCGTTCAAGGCGACGTTTCCTGCAGTAAATGTTGTCTGTAGCATAAAAGCGGTTGATGTTTACATCAACCGCTTTTTTATTTTTTAAATTTATTTTTCTACAACTCAGCTGTGTCACTCTGATCTTTTGACGTAAAGGTGTCTATACGATTGATGTCACGAGGGAAAAGTGTGGCCTCCTTTACATTATTTACACCACAGAACTTGGCAGTCAGGCGCTCTAGTCCCATACCGATTCCGCCATGAGGTGGAATCCCGTATTTGAAGGCCTGGAGATAAAATTGAAATTTTTCTGGATCAAGCCCTTTAGCTTTTATACGCTCAACTAATTCATTATATTTGTGAACTCGTTGCCCACCAGAACACATCTCTAAACCTCTAAATAACAAGTCGAAACTGCGAGTAAATTCTGGTTGATCTGGATCAACATGGGTATAAAATGGTCGTTTACTAGTTGGGAAATGCGTTACAAACACAAAATCTGAACCCCAGTTTTTATTGGCATATTCACACAAAAAACGTTCATCTTCAGGCTCTAGGTCTGGCTCACTAGTTTTATCAACCCCAGTTTCTTTTTTGATAAGCTCCTGCGCTTCACGTAAGGTTAAAACTGGAAAGGATTCTGGCGCCAAAGCTGTTTCAACACCAAGGGTTTTAAGCTCATCCGCACATTTTTCATTGATTCTGTTTGTAATAGACCGCATAAGTGGTGTCACGAGAGCAATGACATCGGTATGGTCTTTGATAAAAGCCATCTCCAAATCCATCATGGAAATCTCGCTCAAGTGTCTAGTGGTTGCACTTTTTTCGGCACGGAAAGTCGGCCCGACCGCAAACACTCGCTCAAACACTCCAGCCATGATCTGCTTATATAATTGAGGACTAGTAGCCAATGATGCCTCTACTCCTTTAAAATATTTTACCTTAAACACTTCAGCCCCACCTTCAGCATCACCACCCACCAACTTTGGTGCTTGAAATTCGGTAAAACCATTCTCAACAAGAAACTGTCTATAGGCCACTAGTATTTCATGCTGGACTTTAAAAATTGCTCGCTCGCGTTCACGACGCAAAATAAGTGGTCGATTATCGAGTAGAGTGTCGAGATTTAAATCACTATCTAAATCAAATGGCATCGCTTCAGCTGGACTTATAATTTCAATTCCAGTTATTTCCATTTCAATATCGCCATTTTG
>JAGOSI010000007.1 GCA_018062385.1 Minisyncoccota bacterium | reverse complement strand
AAGACGAGACATGTGCCATAGTTGTCTGAATTGTTAGTAACACTGAATTTTCTAACTTATGGATTTTGTATCGTATAATTAAATTGTATATGCCTAATTTTCAAAATTTTACATCAAAAGCTAAAGAGGCGATCCGTAAGGCGCATGAGCTAGCGATTGAGCGTGGGCAAAATCACGTTAGTCCAGTGCATTTGCTGACGGCTCTATCGATGCAGGATGAGAGTATGGTAATTTCGATTTTGGATCGGATGGATGTCGATGTAATTGCCTTTACCGACCTTTTGCTTGAAGCGCTTGAAGTGGCTGACATGCAAACCACTATCTCACCATCATACCAGCTATACCTGACACCTGATCTGGCTAAAGCCCTGGAATTTTCTGGAAAAAGTGCCGAACAAATGAGTGACTCGTATGTGGGAGTAGAGCACCTTTTTATTGCTGTTTTGGAATATCCAGGCCCAGCGCTAGAGATTTTGCAGAGAGCTCGGATTGAAAAAGAAAAAGTGTTGCGTGTTATTAAAGAAGTTCGTGAAAATAATGTGACTGATGTTCAGTCACCAAAGAAGTTTCGTGCTTTGTCAAAATACACTAGAAATCTCACTAAGCTGGCACAGGAGAATAAGCTTGATCCGGTAATTGGTCGCGATGCTGAGATTCAGCGTGTGATTCAGATCTTGTCTCGACGTACTAAAAATAATCCAGTTTTGATTGGTGAAGCGGGCGTGGGAAAGACAGCTATTGCTGAAGGTTTAGCCCAGCAAATTGTGCTTGGTTATGTACCAGAGTCAGTGAAGGAAAAAGAAATTTTATCTTTGGACTTAGGTCTTTTGGTAGCTGGCACAAAATTCCGTGGTGAATTTGAGGAGCGCTTGAAGGCAGTAATGAAAGAGGTGGAAAGTTCAGCTGGTGGTATCATTCTCTTTATTGATGAATTACACACTATTGTTGGAGCAGGACAGGCTGAAGGTTCGATGGACGCTTCTAATATGCTGAAGCCAGCTTTGGCACGAGGAGAAATTCGTGTAATTGGTGCGACTACCCTTAAAGAATATCAAAAGCATATTGAGAAAGATCCAGCTTTGACTCGTCGTTTCCAGCCGGTGTTTGTAAATGAACCTTCTCCGGAAGACGCGGTGGCAATTTTGCGCGGACTTTCAGAAAAATACGAACTTTTCCATGGTGTACGTATTACTGATGACGCGATTGTGTCAGCGGTAGATTTATCTTCGCGCTACATCACCGACCGTTTCTTGCCTGACAAAGCGGTGGACTTAATCGATGAAGCTGCCTCAGCGCTTCGTATTTCTCTTGAGAACAAACCAGAAGAATTGGTTTTGGCGGACAGACAAGTGCGTCGTCTAGAAATTGAACGAGAGGCGCTAAGGAAAGAGCTTGGTGTTTCTGAAGTGTCAGAAAATAAAAAGAAAATAAAAGACCGAATTAAAGATATTGAACAGGAAATCGGTGAGTTAAAAGAAACTACTTCAGCTCTTGAGACAAAATGGAATAATGAAAAAACGGCTTTGGGAGAAATTAGTAAGCTAAAGAAACAGTTGGAGGAATTACGAGTGGAGGCTGAAAATGCTGAAGCAATGGCCGATTTGACCCATGCTGCCGAAATTCGCTATGACTCAATTCCTAAAGTTCAGCGTGATCTCGATGAAAAGATAAAGCGCTTAAAGAAATTACAGCGAACACGAAGATTGTTGAAAGAGGAGGTAACAGAAGAAGATATTGCCGGCGTGGTGTCACGTTGGACTGGTATCCCTGTGTCGCGCATGCTTGAGGCTGAAGCCAAGAAACTGTCTCGTATGGAAGAGGTTCTTCGTAAAAAGGTGGTGGGACAGGAACATGCTATCAAGCTGGTAGCTGATGCTATCAAGCGTTCACGAGCTGGTATTGCTGATCCAAACCGTCCAATTGGTTCATTCTTATTCCTTGGTCCGACCGGAGTGGGAAAGACAGAATTATCTAGAGCGGTAGCGGAGTTTATGTTTAATGACCCGGATGCTCTCTTGCGTATTGATATGTCAGAATTTATGGAGAAGCACTCAGTTTCGAAGATTATTGGTTCTCCACCTGGTTATGTTGGGCATGAAGAAGGTGGTTCGATTACTGAACGTGTACGTCATCGCCCTTATTCTGTGATTCTCTTAGATGAGGTTGAAAAAGCTCATAAAGAAGTCTTCAATATTCTTTTGCAGGTCTTAGATTCTGGTCATTTGACTGATGCTAAGGGGCGAAAGGTAAACTTCCGCAATACTGTCATCATTATGACTTCAAATATTGGTGCGGAGCATATCGATAAGATGTCTAGCTTTGGCTTTACGATTGATAAGAATGAAGCGGCGCAATATGTACAAGCCAAAGACAAAGTAATGGAAAGTCTAAAACTTTATTTCCGTCCAGAATTCTTGAATCGTTTGGATGAAATTATTACTTTTGATATCCTTTCTCCAGAAACTATTCGCAGTATTGTTTCAATTCAGTTTGATGATGTGCAACGTCGCTTGGAAAAGAAAGACATTATTCTTACTGTTACTGATGAGGTATTGGAATATTTGGCGCGGGAAGGTTACGATCCAAAGTTTGGAGCGAGACCACTCAAGCGTTTGATCCAAAGCAAGATTTTGACACCAGTAGCCAATATGATGATTGGCGAAGGAATGCTTCAGCGTGGGTCAGTGAAGGTTTGTATGAGGAAAGGTGAAATTTCCTTTGATGTGAAAAAACGTGGGAAGGGTTCTGCGTCAAACCATAAAAAGCCGGCTAGAATGAAGACCCCAGCTATGGTCTAAATAAAGACAAAATAAAAACCATCTTAACGATGGTTTTTATTTTGTCTACAATACTAACTTTATCCTAATTTCTTGCGACGTTCAGAAACAGAAGAGTAATATGACAAAAGCACAAAACAAAGACCAATAAGACCAATTACAAACTCTGGTACGTGAACCAAAAGATTAGCCAACATCATTACTGCCAAACCAAGAATTGCCCAATGAGCGCCGTGTTCTAGATAGACCAATTCAGCTAGGGTGTCACGCCGTACCATGTAAAGCGTAATAGCACGCACAAAGTAAGCACCAATACCAAGACCAACCATGATGATAATTAAATTATTGGTTAAAGCGAAAGCGCCGATCACGCCGTCGAGTGAAAAAGCCGAGTCGAGAATGTTTAGATAAATGAAGAGAGTGGCTCCACCAACTGCGATATCTTTTCCTTCAATTGAAAGCGAGCCCGCTACGCCTTCCATAATGATAAACAGAATAAGACCGACAAGTCCAGCAATCAAAACTGAAGCTTGATCATAGTGGGTTATAAATGACATGGTGAGTAGTAGGGAAAGAGCGATAGCTACCTCGATGGCTTCAATATTGCCCCAGCGCACTAGGTGTTCTTCAATACTTCTAATCCAATGCACTGATTTAGCTTTATCAAAAAAGAACTTAAGTGAAACCATGAGAAGAAAAATTCCGCCAAACGCCGTAATTGAAGCATGGACACCGTCGAGAAGTCGACCGTATTCTTCAGGGTTGGTAAAAACTAGGTTGGTAACATAAAACGGTGAAGCTAGTACTGCCACACTAACAATGAGTATCGGTAAGATAAAGCGGGTTCCAAACACAGCAAGTAAAATACCCCAAGTCAGGAAACGTTTTTGCCAAATTGGTGTCATGCGCTTTAAAACACGAGCATTTACCACTGCGTTGTCAAAAGACAAGGTGACTTCAAGAATGGAAAGAATTACTACAAGAAAAAAAGCGGCTACCCCCATCTTTAATCCGATGGTAATAAAAATAAGAATACTAATAAGAATCGGCCAAAAGAAGAAGTTTGTATATATTTGTTTCATTGGCGACATAATAGCGTGCAGACAGGTCGGGAGCAAGCTTTTTTATACTAGGCGGGACGGATTTCTATATAGCGTTTTTTCCAGGAATTTAAGAATTTAGTAGTAGAAATTGATCCATTTCCAGCTTTTTCAGAGGGGTCATTATAGTAAACAGTGTCACCAATAATTTTATTGATCACCACCAAGTGAGGGATTGGGTTTTTTGGATCAAAAGTATAATGAACTGAAGCCATGACTGGACCTTCAGCTAAAGTGTCCTCTAATTCTTCTAAAGCGCTATTGGTACTTAGTCCGGATAGATCGCGGGTGTTGCCACTCAGTCCGTATCTTTGAGCTAATCCGATAAGACCTACATGTATCCAGCCGGCGTCGTTTAAATAAGCACCGGATTTTATGCCTTCAGTAAGTAGTTTATCGACTGAGACTTGGCCAGGGTTATAGAGTTCAATAATCATCGCTAGGCTAGCAATACCACACCCGACTTTTTTCCAGCTAGGATCGGTAATGTCGGTAAACTGAGAATAGAAGGGGGTTTGTGATTCTGTCTTGGTTTTTTTCTGTTTTGTTATCTTGGTTTCTTCTTTAGTATTAGGTTCTGATATTACTATCTGGTCTAATGTACTCTCTTCATTAATATATTCTTCAACCTCAGTTTGATTATTGATTAAAGAATCTGATGAAGCACTGTCATTTAGGAAAGAGGTGTTAGAAAATGTTTCTTGCTCTCTTACAGGTGTAAATTTAACACTAATTGGTCCAAGTTTGTTGGCTGATTTTAGAATTTCTTCAGATGAAGCCCTTTCAAAAGCACTATACGCAATGATAGTGATGGCGAAAACTCCTAAAATAGAAATAGTATGAACGCGTTTCAAGGTCACAACATTATACGTCAAAATATCCGTGACACAAAACAAATTTTATGGTCTAATCTTTGACCGTAACTTTGGTACCAAGTGGAGTCCAGAGGTAAAGTTCGCGAGCTTTATCGGTAGGCAGATTGACACATCCGTGCGAATATCTGTTACCAAAACTATTGTGCCAGTAGGCACCATGAATAACGGCTCCACCATCAGTAAAGTATAAATTCCAAGGCACTCCTGGTAGATCGTAATATTGTTGATCTGCCAAATTTGGCAATGGACCCTGCATGTAACGACTCGGGGTTTTTTTGAAAATGGTAAATTCACCCCGTGGAGTGGGTGTGAGTTCTAGTCCTGTAGAAATACTAGCTTCCATAAATAATTGACCGTTTTCGTAGGCGTAAAGTTTTTGTTCGGAGCGATCAACTAAAATCTCTTTACTGCTACTAGCTTTGCCATGTTCCCAGACTGTTTTGTCGCCCTCATCAAGTAGTATCTCAACGTATCTAGCGTCAACATACCAATCACTCTTCACTCTTTCAGGGTAGCGTAGCCATTCATCAAAGACAACTTTATACCAAGTTTGACCATCTAGTTCGACCTTGCCGTCAACTTTTAAGACTATACCGTTTCTTAGTTTGGTAACTGCAGGATATTCGGTGCCAGGGCCAGAGCGGACATTGAGACATTCTCCTTCAAAGTGCGGTCCGCAACCATCTATAATTTCAATATATTCAAACAGAACTTTGGTAATCGGTATAACAAATTCTTCTTCTTGAAAATCAGTGTCTTCGCTTGGGATTATTACCCCCTCTTCTTCCTTGAGAAAGTTTTGATTTTCTGGAGTTTCAATGACTATCTGCTCTTCTGAGTTATTTTTTAATAAAGAATAAATTGCAAAACATAAAACAATAATTAGAATTGTTTCCATAAACAGCATCGATGGGTACCAATTTATTTTTTTCACGTTATGTTTAGTATATGTCTTTTTTAATATAAAAAGAATTAGACTACTAGGTATATTTTGGCTTTAAATTAAAATTTTGTCTATAATAGTAAAATTAAGTTAATCTTTTAAAATTAAATCTCTCTATTATGATCTATAAGTCAAAATTACTTTCTAAGCGAGAAATTGCCAGAGACACAATGGAATTTACTCTTTTGAAACCGGAAGGCTTCGATTATCAATCTGGGCAGACAATTGATTTAAGTTTGATTGATCCTTCTGAATCTGACCAGAGGGGGAATATGCGCACTTTCTCTTTAGTCAGCGCGCCACATGAATCGGTTTTAAAAATCGCTATGCGCCTTCGAAATTCAGTGTTCAAAAGGGTGCTAAAAAGTATGGAGCAGGAGGTTGAACTTTGTATTGAGGGACCGTATGGTTCTTTTGGTTTGCATCGGAAAGCTGAAAGGCCGGCAGTATTTTTGTCGGGAGGGATCGGTATTACACCTCTCTATTCCATGATTCTTGGTGCTACCTGGCGCAAGCTTGATAATAAAATTATTTTATTTTTTTCTAATCATACTCCCTCAGACACACCGTTTTTGCTTGAGTTACAAAATTTACAAAAACAAAACCCTAATTTTACTTTAGTGGCAACTATGACCGAAATGGAAAATTCTAACCAAGTTTGGGAGGGGGATAGGGGGCGAATAGATGCTAATTTAGTTCAAAAATACTTACCAAAAGATACTTCACCAATATATTATTTAACTGGCCCACAAGCCATGGTTGAGGCTATGCGTGAGTTGTTGAATAAAATGAATGTTGATAGCGACGATATTCGTTTTGAGGAGTTTGCTGGATATTAGGGATGATTAAATGAAGCGGGGGTTTTCCAAAGGAAAACCCCCGCCTCATTTTTAATTACCAGAATTCACTTCTACAGAATCTCCGGCTACAAATCCTGTAGTCCAGCAGAGCTGTAGGCTGTAACCACCAGAGGGTCGGTCGATATTTAGTAGGTCACCGACAATATACAAATTATCAAAAAGTCGCGATTGCATTGTTTTAAAATTAATTTCCGTGAGAGCTACTCCACCAGATGTGATAATAGCTTTGTCGGTACTAAGAAGTCCTTTGACCGACAAGGGAAGGGTTTTTAATAATTTTACTAATCGCTTTCTATTGTCACGGGTTATGCTATTGCTCTCTGTCTCAAGCGGAATAGAGCTCAAGGAAGCTATTGTATTAGCGAGATTGCTAGGTAATAGTGGTGTGAGCGAGTTTTTAAATTGCTTATTACTGGTTTGGAAAATTTTGGTTAGATTTTTATCTAGCTCGCCTTCAGTTAAAGTGGGAAATAGATCAATCATTAGCTTTACTTGTCCATAGTCTAATAGTTCACGAATATTTTTACTCATGTTTAAAATGGTCGGACCGCTGACACCAACATGGGTGAATAGGATTTTCCCCATTCTACTCAATTGTTTTTTACTATCTTGAGAGACAGTGATTTTTACCGAATCGAGGGTAATTCCCGCCAATTGGGAGATCCAGTTTTCTTTGATAGTTATAGGAACCAATGACACATCTGGCTCAGTAATGGTGTGACCAAGATCTTTAAGCCAAACAAAACCGTCGCCAGTGGAGCCGGTTTCTGGTCGTGATTTACCACCTGTAGCGAGGATGTAAGATCTGGCTTCTTGGATGGTGTTGTCGGCTAATTTTAAACCAACAACCTTAGTATTCTTATGGAGAATTTCTTTAACTTCCGTTTGGTTAGTAATTTTAACCTTGCCGGCCATCAGAAATTTTTTTAGTAATTCTTGGACAGTTTTGGCTGAGTCGGTGGTTGGGAAAACTCGGCCATTGTCTTCGACCTTTGTATCCATGCCATGCTCATGAAAGAATTTTAAACTGTCCGAAACAGAATGTTGAGCAAAAGCTGAAAATAAAAATTTACCGCTATCTTTATAATTAGCTAAAAGTTTTCTAGTGTCCTCTTCGGCATTGGTGACGTTGCATCTCCCTCCACCAGTAATCAGTAACTTTTTACCGACATCAGGATTTTTTTCTACTAAAAGTACTTTAGCACCGCGACTGGCAGCTTGGCCGGCAGCTATCATTCCGGCTGGTCCACCACCGATGACGATCACATCATAAATCACAAATTTTTCTGAAGATTTTTTCATAATTTTAGAAGTGAACACTACACTTTATTTTTTAGTACATAATAAGTGTACGCTAACATAGCAATGGCTCCGAGCCAGACAATTGAAAATAAACCCCACCACAAGTCTGTGATACTTAAAGCAAAAGTAAAAGTGACCAAGTAAAATATTGGCCAAGGTAAAATGATCTGCCGAGCAAACCCTACAATCATGGGAAAGATTGGTCGCTTTAGTCCACGTAGGACTGATTCTGTGACAAAAATTAATCCGTACGCCCAAGATAATAACGCAGCGATAAATAAATAACCTTCAGCAAAAGTAATAATCTCAGGCACATTAGTGAAGAGTTTTATTAAATAGTTACCAATAAAGAAAATAAATATTGCTGCCAAGGTATTGATAATTAAAATGTATCGAATTCCATATTTTATAATTTCTCGAATGCGATCCATTCGCTTAGCGCCATTGTTTTGTCCGATTAAGGTCAAAACTGCAATATTGATTCCGATGGCCGGAATCAGGGCAATTTGTTCGATACGGAGAGCCGTACCATAACCAGCCACGGCATTTTCACCGTACTGGCTGACGAAGTAAGTGATCATAAATGCACCGATAGCCATAGTGAGCATAGAGAAGCTGGCGGGTAGACCTTGCGTGGATAAGTCTATGAAAGCTTTGAGTTTTGGTGATAGTAAGTTGTCTGTCTCGATTAGTTTTGTTTTTAATACCTTACAAGTTAGGTAAATAAAACCAAGTAAGTTACAAATTATAGTGGCGATAGCAATACCAAAGATTCCCATTACAGGTAAATTGGCCCACCCTAGTGCCAAAGCGGGGCTGAGGATTAAGTTTAGAAAGAAGCCTGCAATCAAAACATTCCGATAGGATTTGGTATCGCCGATGGCGTTTAGGATGCTATTAAATATCATACTCAAGCTAAAGAAAATCGAGCCTAAAAATATGGTTTGCATATACAAGAGAGCGGTTTCTAAATAAGATCCTTCAGCTCCCAAAATTTTAAACAGTGCAGGGGAGGATATGTAGCCAATGATGGTCAGAAGTAGGGAGATAATGACGCCAAAAATTATGGCTTGAGTAGCGTAATGTTTGGCTTCAACTTTATTTCCAGCACCTAGTTCGTTGGTGATGAGTACAGTTACCCCGGTGCCAATACCCATGGAAATGGCAATTATTATAAAAAAAACCGGAAAGGTGAGAGATAGAGCCGCTAAAGCTTCGCCGGAAATTTGTCCAGCAACCCAGGTATCTACCACGTTGTACATGGTGTTAAAGAAAAAACCAATAGCTGCTGGCCAAGCAATTAATTTAATGAGTCGGGGAATGGGTTCCCTAACTAAGTCTTGTTTAGTATCGGTTGTGGTCATAAATTATTTGAATTACCAAATCATACTGCTTTTGTAGTTATAAATAAAGGCGCACAAATAAAAACATCCAAGACGTCTTGGATGTTTTTATTTGTGCGCCGGGAGGGATTCGAACCTTCGTAGGCTGATGCCAGCAGATTTACAGTCTGCCCTCGTTGACCGCTTGAGTACCGACGCATTGTACATTACTTTCTGATCAGAAAGTAATGTACAAATTAACACACATTGGCTGATTTTCAAAGAGATGGCCATGTTATCATATTGGCAATATGTGGAAATTTAGTTTGCTAGCGATATTTTTGCTACTACCGGCGGTATCTGGGGCACAGGAAGGTTTGGTGCCGTGTGGTGGTGCGGGACAAGAGGATTGTCAGAGTTGTCACGTTGTTTATTTAATTGAAAATATCTTTACTTGGCTTGGTACTATATTTAGTATTATTTTCCCGATCATTTTGATTGCAGGAGGGATTTATTTAGTTTCTTCAAGTGGTGATGTGGGAGCCAAAACAACCGTAAGGCGCTACCTAAGCACAGTGATTGTTGGCTACATAATTTTTATGGCTAGCTGGATTTTGGTCGACTTGGGTATGAAAATGATGGTTAATAATGAAACTTATAGTTTTTGGGATAAGATAAATTGCGTGGATCAGCCACAGGCGCAAAAATACGCTCGCTTGTCAGCTTCTGGCTACAACGATCATGTTATGACCGATCAGGAAATAAATAATATTCCTGCTGCTACCGGTGATACTGCCACTGATATTAACAACGCCGCTGCCAATAATGGCTTGGACGCTAATGAAACAGCTTTATTCAAAGCTCTAGTAGCCCAAGAATCAACTAATTGTAAAAATAAAGTTAGCCCAGCCGGAGCCTATGGCTGTGGTCAGGTTACGATTGATACTGCCAAAAGTCTCGATCCTTCGCTCAAAGGTTTAACCAACGACGAAATAAAAGAAAAACTAATCAACGACGATGCTTATAATTTAAATTTGAGTGCCAAGAACTTTAATCAGTTAATGGATCGCTATAAAAATGTTGATTTGGCGCTCGCTGCTTACAATGGTGGTCAGGGCGCTAATGCACCAAGTAATGATTGTCCAGGGCAAAAAAGATGGCAGTGCGTTTGGGATAGTCCTGGATGTTACAATACAGGTGAGACCGATTGTACACCTAATACTGGCTATATAGAGACCAGAAATTATGTGAAAAATATTAATAACGCGGTTAATTAATATGTTATGTTTAAAAAAGTATTAACTAGTTTGAGTTTCGTTGCTCTGGCTTTGGTGTTCGTCTTGGCCCCACTTGACGTTTCTGTGGCTCAAAACCCAACCACAACGGATCCATCTGGTTTTGTTACTTGTGATGGAGCTAGTTGCAGCTTTTGTAATTTGGTTGAAATGGCCAATATAATAATTATTTGGTTGTTTGGTGTCCTCTTTCTTATTTTTGCCGTGATTATGTTTTCGGCTGGTTTCGGTCTTGTGACGGCTGCTGGCAATGATGTAGCACTCAGTGCTGCTAAGAGTAAGTTTCAAGACGCCCTTATTGGTATTGTTATTATCATGGCAGCTTGGCTACTTATAGACACACTAATGAAAGGACTTTTGACCGACGGTGAGCTAAAAGGCTGGGGTCCTTGGTCTGAGGTAGAGTGTCAGACCCAAACCCCAACTATACAATATGAAAAAAGTGAACTTCCCTATATTAATGACACTCCACCAGATGACAGTATAAGTGCAGTCTGTACAGATGATGCAGCCTTAATGGCGAAATACCATGGTTCCCCAGTAGGTTTGGTTGATTCTGCGTTGACGGCTATGATTAATTGTTATATGGGTTTTTCTGAAGTTTCAAGTATTACTGATAGTGGTCAGTTGTATACAACTGATAGAAGTAGTCCACGATGTAGTCTTACAAATGGTAATCCAGTTTGTGGTAAATGTAGCCATAGTAATAACTCAAAGCATTACGGTAGAGGTAGTGGTCAAGGTGCTCAGGCGGTAGACTTTAATGTTAAAGGAGCAGCGGAGTCAGTATTATTTAACAGAATAAAAGCTAGACAATCACAATGCGGAGGAACTGTTTTATTTGAAGGTGACCATACTCATATAAGTTTATAGAGTTTAGTAAATAAAAGCCCCGCGCCTACGGCGCGGGGCTTTATTATTTTAGCGGGTCCACGAGGATTCGAACCTCGGTCAACGGTTTTGGAGACCGTTATTCTACCACTGAACTATAGACCCGTAAAATTATCTGGGAGATAATTTTAGTTGAATGCAATGCTTGCTCCAAATATTCCTTCTTAGATTTCTACCCATTAAAATGAGTAAGGGTAATAGTAGGGGAAAGATAGGGTTTGGTCAAATGTAATCAATCGCTTTTTTGGGTACTTCCAAGAAAATTTTTGACTGTAGTTTCGACTTTATTTAAAGTGATAGGGAAATCAAACCAGGTTATATCTAGGTCTCGCTTCAGCCAAGTATACTGACGCTTGGCAAATTGCCCGATTTTTGTTATTAGTAATTTTTTCATTTCCTCGCTGGTAATTTTGCCTTGTAAATATTCAGTAATGTAGCGATACTCCAACCCAAGACCAATTAGTCGCTCTGATGAAACTCCTGCTTTCAATAAATTATCAACCTCTTCCACCATACCTTTATCTAAACGCTCTGTTAATCTCAGGCTAATCCTTTCTCGTAAAAGACTTTTTTCTATTTGGATACCAATAGTCAGCCAGTCAAAATTCGATTCAACTTTCTCAAATTTTGGTACTAGGCCCAAGGCGTCAATAATTTCCAGTGAACGAATAAGACGATGTCGATTGTGAGGATCAATAACCTCGGCTCTTTTAGGGTCAAGAATAAATAACTTCTGCCACAAATCTTCTGTGGTTAATTTCTCTAACTCGAGACGCAGAGCAGGGTTCGGTGGCACAGGAGCAGAACGACTAGTACCTTTGAGTAACTCAATATAAAAGAAAGTTCCACCAGCAATAATTGGTAATTTTCCTCGTCCTACAATATCGGAAATAGCGAGATTGGCGTCATGAACAAAATCAGCTCCAGTATAGGCTCGACTCAAGTCAGCTATATCTATTAAGTGGTGTTTTATACCTTGCATTTCTTCAGGAGTAACTTTCCCGGATCCCAAATCTAGCTTTCTATAAACTTGACGGGAATCAGCCGAAATGACCTCGCCATTAAAACGCTTTGCGAGTTCAATTGCGAGAGCGGTTTTACCAGAAGCTGTGGGGCCAACAATCGCTAAAATCTTCGGTTTTTGCATAAGGGAAATATAACATAAGTAATAAAAATATAAATAAAATCACCCTCTTCAAAAAAAATCATGAAGAGGGCGGTGGTTATTTTATATTAATGTACAAAAAGTATGTCAAGGCGACGACGAAGCTGATTACCACTAATGTAAATAGTGTTAGTTTATTCATTTTTAAACCCTTTATTTAGTTTAGGAACGACCCATAGTAATTATTATACTTTTACACAAAATGGTCAATCACAAATTTGACTTTTTCTGTCACCATGGCAGAATTGTTGATTGTTCTTTGAAGGAGTAAGTTTGTGTATAAAATAATACCAAAAGCCGTGGATGGCTTGTCTGATCTTGTGGTTAATAAAACTGGTTTTGTTGTTATTGGTCGTCGCCAATATGTATTAAGAATCATAATCTTGATGGGGCCGATATTTTTTCTACCAACCTTATATGAGGTTTGGACAGCAGAAAATATAGAAGTTTTCAGAACAGCAACATGGCCTTTAATGCTTATTGTCCATATTGCTTTCTTTGTTTCAATAAGTCACCATAGGAGTGATTGGTGTGCGAGATTGTGTACGATTATTTGGTTTTTAATCACTCTTGCGATAGTAATAGCTACTATTGTCAGGTGAGATTTCAAATCAAAAACCACTTAAGATTAAAATCTTAAGTGGTTATTTTATAATTTAAATACACAACCTATACCTAGGGTATAGGTTGTGCTAAAATATTCTGATATGAAAAAAATAGAAACTAAAAACTTGTCAGACAAAAAAGCCAAATCATTAAAGTTGGCAAAACAAGCTCGTGGGACCTTGGATAAGGTTATTTCCATGATTGAAAATGATACTTATTGTCCAGAAATTATTCAACAGGCTGATAGTGTGGCTGGCCTACTTAAATCTGTTAAGCGAGAGCTTTTAGCTGGTCATCTTGATACTTGTATGATTAAACGTCTAAAAGAAAATAAAGACGATGCTATTTCTGAATTACTCAAAATTTACAATCTTTCAAACTAACTATGAAAGATGTAAATATCTACAAAGTCAAAGGCATGCATTGTGCTTCTTGTGCCAATATTGTTGAACGGGCAGTAAAAAAGCTTGATGGTGTTGAAAGTATCTCAGTAAATAACGTCAATGAACATGCGAGAATTTCTTTTGATGAAAATTTAAATTCAGTTGAATCTTTTAATAAAGTTTTAGAACCCTTGGGTTATTCCCTTGAGTCTGAAAATCATGATGGTGGTATGCATGCTGGGCATTTAGGTTTGAATCAATCAAAGGAAGAAAAGTTGAAAGAACTTAAACAAATGAAAGGTGAAGTAATTGGTGCTTTGCCTGTGGCGATATTTAGTATTTTTGTCATGGGTTGGGAAATATTAGCTAAATATAATTTAGCTTCACCAATGTCGGATATGATTTTCGAATTTTTCCATCATCTACTTCCAATTTTAGCTACCTACATTTTTATTACTTTGGGCAAACCGTATTTGTTGGGAGTGTATCGTTTCTTTCGATATGGTAAAGCCAATATGGATACCCTGATTGGACTTGGTACCAGTGTAGCTTTTATTTATAGTTTTATTGTTTCTGCTTTTGAAGAAACCTTACGACCATATTTAGATATTCATTATAATTTCTATGATGTGACAATTGTGGTGATTACTTTTGTGGCTCTAGGAAAATATTTAGAAGCTAGATCAAAACTAAAAACGGGTGATGCGATTGAAAAATTAATTGGCTTACAAGTAAAAACTGCGCTGGTGATTCGTGATGGTAAAGAAGTTGAAATTTTAGCTGAGCAAGTAGTAGTGGGAGATTTTGTGGTGGTAAAGCCTGGGCAAAAGATTCCGGTTGATGGAATAGTAATGGAAGGAAATTCTTTTGTTGATGAATCGATGATTACTGGTGAGCCAATTCCTGTTGAAAAAATTATTGGTGCTGGTGTCGTGGCCGGAACAATAAATACTAATGGTACTTTTAATTTTAAGGCTACAAAAATCGGTTCTGAAACCTTGTTGGCACAGATCATAAAAATGGTAAATGATGCACAAGAGAGTAAGGCACCGATTCAAGCTTTGGCTGATAAAATTTCTTCGGTATTTGTTCCTGTGGTTTTAGTGTTGGCAATTTTGGCTTTTGGTGCTTGGTTGTATTTTGGAATACCAGTTTTTGGTTTGGATAAAGCTTTGGTTTACGCTATTACTTCGTTTGTGGGAATATTGGTAATTGCTTGTCCGTGTGCACTTGGTTTGGCTACCCCGACAGCGATTATTGTCGGAGTTGGTAAAGGAGCAAAAGAGGGGATTTTAATTAAAGATGCGTCAACTCTAGAAAATTTATACAAGGCTAATGTGATTGTCCTCGATAAAACTGGAACTATTACCAAAGGAAAACCAGAATTAACTAAGATTGATAATTTAAGTAAGCGAAGTGAAGATGAAATAATTTCTATTTTGGCGACTTTAGAGGCAAAATCAGAACATCCAATTGCTCAAGCCATAGTGAATCATGCAAATGAAAAAAACCTATCATTAAAAAATGTTTCAAGTTTTGAAATTATAAAAGGTAAGGGACTTAAGGGAGTGGTTGATAATAAGGAATATTGGGCTGGAAATATAAAAATAGTATCTGATTTAGGAATTACTTTTGATGTTACAAAATTAGAAACAGAAACTAGGGAAGGAAAAACACCAATTATTTTATCTGATGATAGGTCCGTTTTAGCAGTGGTATATGTGACCGATCAAATTAGATCTGAAGCTATCGAAACTATATCTGCTCTCCATAAACTAAATAAGCGAGTAGTAATGTTGACGGGTGATAATAAAAATACTGGAAATTATATTGCTAAACAGGTGGGTATTGATGAGGTGATAGCCGAAGTAATGCCAGAAGATAAGTTAAATATAATTAAAGATTTGCAGAGTAAGGGAAATATTGTCGCCATGGTGGGAGATGGGGTGAATGATGCTCCGGCACTAGCACAAGCAAATGTCGGTATTGCAATGGGAACGGGAACCGATGTGGCGATTGAATCGGCCGGAATCACCTTGCTTGGTGGTGATATTTCAAAGTTGGTGAAAGCCGTGCGATTGTCGAAAATAACTATGGACGGTATTAAGCAAAATTTATTCTGGGCGTTTATTTATAATATTGTTGGTATTCCACTGGCTGGCGGAGCTTTTTATCCTGCTTTTGGAGTTTTGCTTTCGCCAGTATTTGCTGGTATGGCTATGGCTCTGTCATCAGTGTCAGTAGTAGCAAATTCTCTGCGTATTAGGACTAAGAAATTATGATTATGAAAAAAATTACTCTTCATGTTAGTGGTACGCATTGCAAGGCTTGCAAAATATTAATTGAAGATATTTTAAATGAGCAAGCAGGAGTCCAAAACGCTCAAGTCGATTTGCGAAATGAAACTGTGACTTTTGAAACCGATACTGATTCCGATATTCAAACTTTGATGACTGAGCTTAATGAAAAAATAAAACCCAACGGACATACTTTGTCGGTTGAACGAAATGAAATTGTGAAAACAGATAATGCTCCCATTTGGCTGGCATTAGCAATTGGTTTGATGTTTCTTTTGTTATTCTTTGTTTTACAAAAATCTGGAATACTAAATTTTGGAGTCGATGGCACCATTACACCCGTGACTAGTTTTATCATAGGTTTAATTGCTTCTGTTTCAAGTTGTTTGGCGGTGGTTGGTGGCTTGATTTTAGCTCTTTCGGCTAAGGTGGCAAAGGATGATAAAAATAATAAAAGACCAATTTATTTGTTTCATGTCGGTCGACTAGTTAGTTTTGCGGTCTTAGGTGGAGTATTGGGAGCGATTGGCGGAGTGTTTGGAGTAAGTATGACCTTTGGGGCAATATTGGGAATTATTGCTTCCTTGGTAATGGTTTTACTTGGTCTTAATTTGGTTGGATTATTTCAAAAAAACACTATTGCATTGCCAGTGGGAATTTTTAATTTCTTCAGAAAAATTGAACATCAAACTCTAGCTCCACTTTTGGTGGGTGCAGGAACTTTCTTCCTTCCGTGTGGCTTTACACAAGCAATGCAAATAGCGGCCCTTTCTAGTGAGTCATTTATTTCTGGCTCACTAATTATGTTGGCTTTTGCTCTGGGTACTTTACCAATGTTGGCTTTACTTTCGTTTGGCTCATCTTCGTTTGCTCAGTCAAAATATGCTCCACTTTTTTTCAAATCAGCTGGGGTGATTGTGATTGGTCTTGGATTATTTTCTTTGCTCGCTGGTCTCGCTGGTCTTGGTGTTATTGAGCCACTGTTTACTATATAATTAGAATAATTAATTTATGCAAAAAAATACCATAATCGTGATTGCTGTCGGTGCGATTATAATCGCTAGTTTGATTTATTTATTTACTGGTAAAACTGCTGGTAAGGATATTCAAGAAAAAAACCAATCAGCTCAGATCCAAAATGTCGAAGTGCGTGATGGTGTGCAATATGTGACAATAGATGCCAGGGGTGGATATTTTCCCAAGGAATCATCTATTAGGCCAAATATGCCAACCAAACTGATTATAAGAACCAATAACACTTATGACTGCTCTGCTTCGTTGGTGGTGCGTTCAGCCAATTTCCAAAAGATGTTAAAACCCACTGGTGAAGAAATTATTGATTTAGGAACATTAAAATCAGGTGAGGATATTAATGGAGTGTGTGGAATGGGTATGTATAGTTTTAACGTGAAAGCGGGGTAGATAAGGTAAAATTAATACAATGAAAAAATATTTATTTATTATCCCTTTTGTCTTTGTTATTATTTTTGCCTTGTATTTTATGCAGAACAGTTCTGATGATAGCAATCATCATTCCGTAGCAAACACAATAAATGAAACATTGATAGGAGGTGAATACTACACAGAGGAAGAATATCTAACGGTTCAGAGCGAGTTCTATAAAATCGTTGATGAACAAGATCCGCACATTGCTCTTTTGGAAGCACAGAGAAGGTCTGGGATTGATAATAGATTGGCAAATGTCTGTCATCAACTAGTGCATGATATTGGACATAGAGCTTATGAAAAATACGGTGATTTTGGTATTGCTATGCAATACGCTGATGTGTCGTGTAATGTGGGTTATATACACGGTGTAGCCGAAACTCATTTTGACCATATCGATGATATTAAAAATGAAGTTAAAACAATCTGTGCTTCTTATCCACCAGGCAAAACCATTGGTTGGGAGTGTAGACACGGGATAGGACATGGCTTAATGTGGGCGACAGATAATGATGTCAATGAATCCTTAAAGTACTGTGATACCTTTTACTTTATGTGAAAATATTGGCAATAAATACAAAAGTGATTGCAATCACTATGCTATCCATTACTACATACGAGCCAACGGAAATGATTTTCAAAAGGGTTTGGCTAGATGTGCTGAGACTAAATATTTTGCTAGGGAAGATTGTGCCTCGGGAGTTGGAGATTTGGCTATAAAGGAAAATATAAATAAACCAAAAGACATCGAAAAGATGTGTATGACAGCAAGAACTACAAATATGCAGTCAAGCTGTATTAGAGGAATGACGGGTCTTTATACCAATCATTACGGATCTGTAGAAAAAGGTATGGAAATGTGTAGTACTTTAGAGATGGAAAATAAAGGTATTTGTTTAAAATATTTGCAATCCATTCCTTCTAATTTCTACGAAAAAGCTATCAATTAGCTGTGGTGCTGGAGGAGGGACTTGGTCACAAGTTCTCAGAAAATATATTCGCAAGCTCATTATTTTCTGGACTCGCGACCCCGACTCACTTCGTTCCGTCTTTCAAGTCCCTGCGCAAAAACTAAAAACTGTCAGCAAAAAGCTGACAGTTTTTAATTTTGTGCTGGAGGAGGGACTTGAACCCTCAAGCCTTGCGGCATGCGATTTTGAGTCGCACGTGTATACCATTCCACCACTCCAGCATGGGTACAACAACAAGAGTGTATCAGATATCAAGAAAATTAAAAGTTATAAACAGTCAACAGAATTTATTAATATGTTAGAATAGTGACATTAAGCGAACGGGAGTTTGTGGAGGTAATTTATTAATGGTTTTTTATTATGGCATTTCAGGGAGATTCAATATATTGGGTGGAGGTAGAAAAAATTGTTCCAAATCCGTTTCAACCACGACGGGAATTTGACGAGCAAAAGTTAAAAGAATTGTCAGAGTCGGTACGTATGTACGGTATTTTGCAGCCTTTGACAGTGACTAGAAATGAAATTCAGCGAGAAGATGGTACTTTTTATACTGAATATGAACTGGTGGCGGGCGAACGGCGTCTTCGTGCTAGTAAACTAGCTGGACTTTCGCAGGTGCCAGTTATTATTCGCGAAGGTGAAAATAATGAACAAGAAAAACTAGAGCTAGCAATTATTGAAAATCTCCAACGAGAGGATTTAAATGCGGTCGATCGAGCCCTGGCCTTTCGTCAGTTGGCTGAGGTGTTTGGTTTGTCTCATACTCAGGTAGCGCAAAAGGTCGGACGAAGTCGCGAGTATGTTTCAAATACAATTCGTCTACTTGGTTTGCCTGACTATATGCTAAATGCATTGCGACGCGGAGAAATGACTGAAGGTCATGCTCGTACGCTTTTAATGTTAAATGATAGACCAGAAGAACAAGATGTGGTTTTTCGTGAAATTCTTTTGAAGAAATTGTCGGTTAGAGAGGTGGAGCGAATCGTGCGAAAAATCGCCACTGATAAAGTGCGCAAGAAAAACGATGGAGAGTTTGATACTGAACTAATCGAGATGGAGAAGCGATTTATGGAAACTTTGGGTACAAGAGTGCAAATTCAAAAGACCGATTTTGGTGGCAAACTCACTATAGATTATTTCTCAGTTGAAGATCTTGAGGGGATGTTGGTACGAATGAAGACGGATCAGTTTAATGCAATCCAGAAAGATCATTCGGAGCTTTTGACTGCCAATACACCGATTACAATCATCAAGGAAGATGAAGAAGTGTCGTCTAAAGTTGATGAGGCTATTGAGTATCCAGCGCCAGAAGTACTTATGGAAAATAGCTTTATTCAACCTGAAGTTAAGGTGGAAAATCACACATACAACCACGAACCACAGTTTTCACCACAAACACAATTAGAATCACCAATTAATCCAAATCAAATTGCTAATCATGAACCCGACGGTTATTTGGTGCAAAACGTAGATTCGATTCCTGTATATCCAAGTCAAAATAATTTTACGCCAGCTTTTTCTACACCTACACCTACACCTACACCGTCTGTGTCGGTCCCACCAATTACACCATCTCAGGTAAATAACTCAGTGCCTGTAAATCCATATAATTTTACCCCAGTGTCTAGGGTGGAATCAGTAGTTGCGCCAACGCCAGTGGTGCCTACACAGTCAGTTCATCAATCTAGTTTTGTACCACCAGCATCAGCACCAGTGACACCAATAAATAGCCACACTAACATGCCGCCAGTGGCATCAACTGCAAAATCAGAAGATGAAAGTGATTTGTATTCAATAAGGAATTTTACGGTTTAGATGATGTTAATAAAAAGACGGCAAAGCTTCGCTTTGCCGTCTTTTTATTACTCCTCCTCTCCCAAGGTGGTTTTTATGTGGCGTCTTGCCAAAGAAGTTTTGGCAAAGATCAGCCATTTCTTGGTTGGTTTAGATGATTTACGAGTTTCGATTTCTACTATGTCACCATTCTTTAATTCAGTTTCAAGTTGCACTAATTTCTTATTTACTTTTGCACCTGAAGTATGGTCACCAATTTCTGAATGAATAGCGTAGGCAAAGTCGATCGGTGTGGCACCAACTGGCAGGTCCACTACATCACCGTTTGGAGTAAAGACAAAGATACGATTAGAGAAAAAATCCTTTTTTATATCTTCAATAAAGTCGGCAGTTGTAGACTTTTCTTTGGTATAAGTTTGGCCAATTTGTGAAATCCAACGAGGAATTCTGTCACGATGCTCTGGGGTTTTTACTTCGGAAGGACTGATGGTGTTTTCATGTTTAGAAAAAGGGCGGAAAAGACTAGGAATCAAACTCATAAATTTTAATGAGGTGCTAGATTTCTCGCCAGTTATAGCTGGCTCTTTGTAGGCAATATGTGAAGCAACGCCAAATTCTGCTTCATGGTGCATTTTACGAGTACGTATCTGTATTTCCATAATCAGACCATTTTGTGAGGTGACGGTGGTGTGGATTGATTTGTAGCCATTGGGTTTTGGGAAAGCAATGTAGTCTTTCATTCGACCAGGAAGTGGTCGCCAAAGTTCGTGTATTATACCCAAAGTGCGGTAGCAGTCTTCCATTGTAGAAACTACAACTCTCATAGCTAGTAAATCAAAAACGCAATTTATGTCCCAGTCCTTTCGTTTTAATTTATGATAAAGACTAAACAGACCCTTCACTCTGTAAGAAGTATTGAAATCAAGTAGTTTTGCGTCCACTAAACGTTTTTGCAAAACCTTTCTTTCTTTTTCCAAGAGCTCATTAGATTTTCCAGTTTTTGACTCAAGTAACTGTTTTACTTTGGTATATTCTTCTGGATACACGTAAGAGAAAGATAGATCCTCTAGTTCCTTGCGAATTTTACCCATTCCCAAACGATAGGCAACAGGGACATATATTTCTAAGGTTTCGCGCGCAATGCGTAGCTGTTTCTCTTCTGGTACATACCGAAGGGTCTGCATGTTGTGTAGACGGTCAGCGAGTTTTATAATTAAAACACGAATATCTTGACTGGTAGCAACAAAAAGCTTGCGCAAACTTTCGTTGTGTCTGTCACTACCGTAGTAACGTACCGAACTTAGCTTGGTAACACCTTCTACCAAAAAAAGTATTTCCTCTCCAAATTTATTTTGTATATCTTCCGGTGTGACATCAGTATCTTCGATGGTGTCATGAAGCAAGCCAGCCGCAATAGTACGTGCTCCCATGCCCATTTCGGCCAAAATCTTTCCAACCGATGCTAGGTGATTCATGTAGGGTTCGCCAGAATATCGTTTCATGCCAGCATGGGCTTTTTCAGCAAAAGCAAAAGCCTCCATTACCATTTTTTTGTCTTCATCAGTTGGATTCTGAATATGTTTGATGATATCTTCAGCTGTCATTTCTTAATTGTATGGGGGAGTAGGAGATATGGCAAGTAAAAATCCTAGGAGACCTAGGATTTTTAGTTTCCAACTATCCTTGTTTCAATAACTCCACCGCCACTTCAATCGTCATGTCTTCAGTGGTAATTTCGTCTGGAATGCTAATGCGTTTAAAACCTTTCTTTAGGTAGCGTCCAGATTTGGATTCAAACAAGTTTATAATTTTTCTAGTAGTTGGATGAATACCTAATTCCTTAATTAGTTTTTCACCTTTACGCATTTGCTTTGGTTCTTTGTAGATTTCCAAGGCGCGTTCGTAGGTGATAGTGTAAGGATTGTCGGCACCCTTAAGAGAGCGAAAGTCACCAGCGTGCGCTAGGTAAGGGCCAAATTTGCCAGTGTTGGCAATGATTGGTTCGCCTGTGGTCGGATGTGATCCAAGTTCTCGAGGTAGAGTAAGATACATTAAAGCATTTTCCAAAGTAACATCTTCGGGTTTTACACCTGCAGGCAAAGAAGCTCGCTTTGGAGCGACGGCCTTTTTACCTTTAACTTTTTCGGGAGTCTCACCGATTTGAACATAAGGGCCAAATTTGCCGTTCATGACAAAAATCGGCTCGTCTGTGTCTGGATGTACTCCTATAGGCGCGTCAGGTTTGAGTTCGCTACCATCTATTACTCTTGCTCCGTTGCAATCAGGGAATTTGCTACAAGACAAAAAAGTTCCAGCTCGACCAAGCTTGATAATCATGTCGGCGCCACATAGAGGGCAGGGGAATTGTTTTGGTCCGGCACCGAGATTGGTAATTTTTTCTATATCCTCTTTGGCAACGACAGCTTTCTGAAAAGGGGTATAAAAATCTTTCAGGGTTTTCACATAAGTACGTTTACCTTCAGCAATTTCATCTAATTCATCCTCCATTTCAGAAGTGAAATTGTCACTTATATAATCAGCAAAGTGCTGTTCAAGGAAAGTAGAAACCACATCGCCGGTGTCGGTTGGGATAAGAGTTCGGCCTTCTTTTAATACATAACCACGGTCGGTAATAGTCTTCATAATCGAAGCGTAAGTAGAAGGGCGGCCAATACCACGTTTTTCCAATTCCTTAATCAAGCCAGCTTCGGTATAACGATTTGGTGGTTGCGTTTGTTTGGCTTCAATAATGATTTCCTTTAAATCAAGGGTGTCACCAACAGCTAATTTTGGTACTTCGGTATCTTCACCGCGAGCCCGAGTGTCAACTCTGAGCCAGCCGTCAAAAATTACTCGTGAACCAAGTACGGCAAAATCGGGAATGGTTTCTTTGTCGCTGGTAATATTGGTAATTAGTTTGGTGCGCTTCATGGTGGCGTCGGACATTTGTGAAGCCACTGTACGCTTCCAAATTAGCTCATATAGAGCTTTTTGGTCGGAGGTACTACCAACAGAACGTTTGGAAAAATTTGTTGGTCTCACGGCCTCGTGAGCCTCTTGAGCCGATTTGCTTTTAGTTTTGTATTGACGAGGATTGACATAACTTTTTCCAAAATCGGCATTGAGTAGAGCAATGATTTGCTTTTGAGCTACTTCGCTAATAGTGGTGCTGTCGGTACGCATATAGGTGATGTGTCCTGCCTCATAAAGCTTTTGTGCCGCTCCCATAGTGCGAGACGGAGAAAAGCCGAGACGAGTTGAGGCGGTTTGTTGCAAAGTTGAAGTGGTAAAGGGAGGTTTAGGTGAACGATTAACCTCAGTTTCTTTCAAAGCGGTAACTTGCCAATTATTTTTTTCACCTACCGATTTTATGCGGTCAGCTTCAGCTTGTTCTTTTGGTTCTTCGGTACAAGAAAAGGGAATGGCCATTTTTCCTGCCTTCATGTTGGCGAGTAAGGTGAAATAATTTTCTGGAATAAAAGCTCGAATTTCGCGTTCGCGTTCCATCACAATACGAAGCGCTGGAGATTGTACTCGCCCAGCCGAAAGACCATAGCGAACTTTTTTCCAAATCAATCCCGATAAATCGTAACCTACCAAGCGGTCAAGGACACGACGCGCCTCTTGTGCTTCTTTCAAATTCAAATCCAAATCCCGCGGATGAGAAATCGCTTCCTTAACCGCGCCTTCAGTAATTTCATTAAAAACTACTCGCTTCAGATTTGGGTTGGCGTCTTTTATAAGCTCAGCCACATGCCAAGCAATCGCTTCTCCTTCACGGTCGGGGTCAGAAGCCAGTAGTACTTCATCAGCCTTTTTGGCAGCACTTTGCAGTCCAGAAATTACTTTTTCTTTTCCAGGAGAAACAATATAACGAGGAATAAAGCCACCGTCGATATCGACAGCGTCTTTATTGCTCTTTGGTAGATCACGCACATGACCAATCGAGGACATAACCCGATAATCCTTACCCAGATATTTCTCGATAGTCTTAGCCTTGGCTGGAGACTCCACAATTACTAAAGTTTGTTTGCTCATATATATGTATGTGACTGTAACAAATACTAGGAATGGAGGATAATGTCAACTGTTTGGGTGTTGAGGGGGATATAAATCACTGTGTTATGAGTGTTATGAAGTATAATTATAAAGTTGTAGTTAAAAATATTTTATGGATTTAGTCAAAAATTTATTGAGTGGTTTATATGAATTAATACCATTTTTAATTTTTATCACAATACTTTTGAGTGTATACGTAGCTTTTGTGTTGTCGGCTGTTCTTGCAAAAAATGATAAAGGTAAACCATCAGTTTTTTTACCAGCTTTATCAGTTACGTTATTATCAGTTGCATTTATAGGTTTTGTTTTCTATTCTTTTTCAGATATAGATTATTTAATGTGTCTTTTTGAAATATGTGAGGAATATGGGCATGGCTTCGGTTTGATGATACTTTCTATTTTTCTAATTCCTGCATCTTTTGTATTATTTTTAATCTGTTTAGTTATTTTTAAAATCAGATCAAAAAAGAATATTTATAAGGAAAAATTGGGAAAAATTGAAAAAATTATAGTAATTTTCTTTTTAATTATTATTATCAGTTTGTATATAATAATTAGAATTGTATTCACGCCGATAGCTAGTGAATATCGTAACTTGGTAAATATTGAAGCTGTAAGCGAGCAAATTAGTTACGCAAAACATAATGCACTTGATGGGCAATTTATATGCATGCTCGAACCATCTTTTGCTGGTACAAAAAATGGAAAATATTTAGAAGTTTATAAAATATATTCTATTGCGGACAATAAATTGATTCAGACCACTATAGATTATGAAAATAATGAAAAATTTGAGCCAGTCGCTGAGGTAAAAAATAAAACTATTACAGCCAATAAAAAATATCAAGGGAGTATTTATAGTAATTGTTATGACAAAAATGGAAAAAAATTAAGTGATGAATACAATATAATTCAACATACTAAGCAAGACTAAGTTATTTCATAATACACTTTAACTTATGAAAAAATCTCTACCATTCGTGTGTTTTGATACAGATATTATTTTCTCGATTATGGAACGTATGTATAAGCAAGAAAAGTTTGATAAAGTCGTTCTCGTTTCAGGTGATGGTGATTATAAGAAATTGATCGACTTTTTAATAGAACAAAACAAACTTGAAAAAGTTTTGTTTCCAAAACAACGTTACGCATCATCTTTGTACAATAGTATTGGAGATTGGTATCCAGCAGATTTATCAGATCAAGATACTCGCAGGAAGATATTGACATAATAGATTTTTCATGTATAATATAAGGCAGAAATTTAACATATGTGGTGTTAAATGAAAATTATTTGGAGATTGATAATGAATGAATTGTTCCTAATGTCACGTATTATTTATACTGTTCTTTTCGCTCTCACACTTGTTGTGTTTGGTTTTCCAGTTTATTTAATACCAATAGCAACAATCTCGATTTTTGTTGTCAGTTTCATATGTCAATATATATATCAGTGGATAATGCAAAACTGCGGCATATGGAGACTAGATTTTTGCGTGACCTTGTTAGCAGTGTCAGGTCTAATAAATGCTCTTACTATAGGATATTACAGTATTCAATCTGGTTCAGGAAATATAGAGGAAAGTACTATTGATACACTAATAATAATTTATATTTGCTCTGCATCATTATTAATAGGTGCATCAACAGCTAATATCGCTTATAAAAAACGCGATAGTCTAGAATAGAAAGGCCAAAGACCATGTTTTGTAACATGGTCTTTTTCATAATTTATAAATTTTATATACAATAGCGACATGATAGAACAATAAAAAAAGTGGAAGGGGTCTTTTAAATCTGAGAGAGACTATAACCCAATGAATGAGTTATTTTTAGAATTGATGCTTTCCTCTATCTTTAATAAAAAAGAAATCGCTATCGATCTTGGGTGTGTTACTGGTGATGCAGTTGTAAAGTTTTTGATATCATCTTTGCCAATAAATAAAAATTATTTTTTAGGTGGAGATAGAATCTTTAGCTGACCAACCTGAAGATTTAAGGTTCAATTTTTACAATTAAACCTTTTTTATAAAGAAACTTTAAACCAAACTCCTATAATGTGGCGATTCATACTTAAAAGCATTAATGTTTTTTATGATAATATAGGTGATATGTTTGAATCATTTTTACAAGAATTGGGTTTATCAGAAAAAGAGGCAAAGGTTTATTTGGCCTTGCTGCAATTTGACCGTTCTACCATAAACGAACTCGCCAAAAAAACGGGTGTTAACCGTACTACTGTTTATCCTGTTCTTGAGACATTGGAAAAGAAGGGATTAGTGAGTGAAGTCAATGAAGAGAAAAAAACTTATTATCATGCCGAAGCTCCCGAAAGACTGGAAACATATGTTGAACGTCAGCGAGTTTTGTTAGATGAACAAGCTGGACGTTTAAAAGATATGATTCCGCAAATCAAGTCTATTCAGCGTGAGGTGGGCGAGCGCCCTGTGGTGAAATTTTTTGAAGGTCGGGAAGGGGCGATTAGTGCCTATCATGAATTTTACGATAATTTAGAAAAAAATAACAAAGAAGGCTATTTCATCTACAATCGCAATCTTGTTGATGATTTATATACAACAAATGAGAAAGATCTATTTCTGCAGATTAGAAAGAAGAAACTGGTTTATCCAAATACTGTATATACAAAAGTGGGTGAGGATATTAAGTTTAAGACAGAGGGAAAGCGAGTACGGCTAGATGATAAAACTTATCCAATTTTAGCTGATATAACTGTCATTGATGATAAGATTTTAATTTCAACTCTAAAAGGGAAGACAACCTCAGTTTTAATTAAAAGTGCCGATATAGCTGTGACTTTAGCATCATTGGTAAAATATATAAATGATAATAAAAAAGGGAGTTAGAATAAAATATCCTAACCCCCCCTTGCTTCATTTTTAGCTAAAAATTTTTACATTTTAGCTATTAATTAATAGTCACCCATGATATTTCTCCGCTTGGAAAAAATTTTGTACAAAGTCACACAATATAATGTGTAACACCTTTATCTCACTACTTTTAGATACCAGTGATGCTAATTATTTTCTATCTCGAATTCTAATGAATTCGAGATAGTTTTATTTAGCCATCGCCCATGGTAGCTCCAAGTGATGAGAACTCGACCAATATACACCCATTGACACAAATTGTCAATGTTTCTTAACTTTCTATATAAGTTATTTTAGTAATATAGAAAACACTTATTACAAAAGGTTAAAGGATATAATCATATCAATCTTAAAAATATCTATATAAATAAGCATATTATGTTATATAAAAGTATAAAGCGTCAAAAGTACTTGACAAATATTCTATATCGTGTATATTAGCCAATGTCAGTTACGAATGACAGCCCGCGAGGGGCTTCCGCAAGCGTCATTTACTAACTGGTATGAAATCAAAAATTCTAATATGTTTCGGCTTTTGAAACTTTCAAGAGTCGGATACATATTGGAATATGTTCTTTGAAATTTATCCCCCGACCCAAATATTATCTTAATAATGTTTAGGGTGATATTTAGGTCGGGGAATAGCGTCTGATATACACGCTATATATTAGGAAGTTAAGAATTGGTCCCAGCTGTGGGATGACAAAGAAAGAAAATGGTAGAATACCACTTTCTTCTTGCTCGGTGGAAGACCGGCACAGCACTCTCTGGTTCATGAAAACAAAGGGATTAAATTAAATAGGGCAAGATTTTGATTGATCAATAAAACATCAATTAAATATCACGTGCACTCGCTGGAAACAGTGGGAACGCAGTATCCGGGTAAGGATTTGCTGCTAGTTTAATTTATTTTCTGAGAGTAGACGAGAGAGAAAGCTATCGTCTATAAAAAAACTTTTTCAAACAGAGGAGGTACAAAAAATGGCAAAAACCATTTTACGTATCACTCGGCATCCTTTGGATGCTGACCGCCTCGACTTCCTCAAAGGAGTTTTCGGAGACGACGTAAAAATCGTTTCTGAAGATCTGCAATACGGAGATAATCCCGTAGAAGCAGTCAAAGCGCTGATTCAGCGCTTTGCAG
>JAGOSI010000035.1 GCA_018062385.1 Minisyncoccota bacterium | reverse complement strand
TACTTTTACTGCTTTCATGATAGCCATCTTTACCGCTGAAGCTTCGTCGGTATAAGTACCGTCTAAAGCTCCTGTTAAAGCTTCCACCATCTTCAATAATTGTTCATCAGTCAGTTTAGATGTTTCTTGCATCAACATCTCAGAAACTACTTCTTTACCACCCTTGCGAACACGAACCACTGAATCGAGATCAGAAGCCGCATCAGCTAAAGCAAACATTGGACGATTACCAATCATTTCGTAAGCCGCTACTATGTTTCCAGTTACAATTGCTTCCGCTAGAGAACCAGAACCTTCAGGAATAACGGTTGGGATATAAGGATTTACATCTGAGCTCATAGGCTTTGCAGAACAAGCAACACAGATTTCCTTCATTCGAGTTTCGTTTACTACTACCCAACCATCTTCTGCTGGGAAGTTACTCTTAGCTGCTTTAATAACTTGAGTTAGAGTTTCCATTCTTTCTTCTCCACTATTAGTTGTAGAGATAAAGTGACGAATAGCATCGCTAGACATCAACACTTTTTGTGTGTGAGAATAGTTTTCAATTTGTGTAACCATTTCATCATCAACTTGATTGTTTTGAATTGAACCATAGCTGGCGTAACCGACAACTGGTAACCCAGTTGGTAGATTTATTGGTGCTGAAGCTGACACAGTCACTACAGGAGCAACTACTTTATTTTCTGCAGTCTCTACCACACTTACACTTACAGTTGAAGGAATGGCTTTTACTCCTTCATTTGGCATAGCTAATTGATAACCACCAACCACATTGCGACGGATAACGATTAGATAAGCTACGTACAATGCCCACAACATCAAGACTACATAGAAGAGGAAAGTTAAGATTGGTCCTGCTTCAAATCCAGTATATGGCACATCGGTCAGAGCGATCCCCGCGACTAGTGGCTTCTGGTCACGAATTTGTGACACAACCACTACATCTTCTACATCAACTTTTACCTTACATTCACGATCACGCGATCCTCTTTCTACTGTTAAAGTATAAGTAGTATCACCAGTTGGCTTAACGGTAATAGAACCATCAAACAACTTCTTCTTAGCATCACCTAGTAAGTTGTCAGTAGTAACTAAAGTTTTACCTTTACCATCAACCAACTCTAGATTAGTAGCTCGACTACTTTCCCATTTCAATTTAATCTCATCACCACGATTAATTTTAGTTTTAGAAATTGAAAGTTCACAAGTTGGAGTTGATGATCCACCACCACCTCCGCCTCCGCCTCCATTATTTTCATCAACATTTACTGATACAGGACATGAAATTGTTGTTTTACCATCAGTTGCCGTCATTGTATATGTAGTATCAGTATTTGGTGAAACTGATATAGATCCACTTAAACCAGTTGCATTTATTCCATTATTGAAGCTCAAACTAGTAATGCCAGTCGTACTCCAAGAAACTGTGGTTGCATCACCTTCTCTAATTGAACTTGGACTAAGAGATAGGTTTACATTATTCTGACAAGTTATCGGTTGTGCAACTGGTGCGACAGTGATTTCTGACTTACAAGACAAAGTTTGTCCATTGGTACCGACTACATCAAGTGTGAAAGTTTTATTAGAACTCAACGCTCCAGTATTCTTAGCACCGTTTAGATCCACATTACCAAACCCAGTTAAAGTTGAACTTGAAGCATTAGTAGTAGTCCAAGTTAGATCTACTGATTCACCAGCGGTAATCGTTTTTGTGCTTGGTGTTAATGTACAAGTTGGTACAGGTATCTCACAATTCTTAGAAACATTTGTTTCTACAGTGTTACTGAAAGCCCAAGTACTGAAATTATTTAATTCTTTAGCTGTTGCCTTAGCAGTGTTCTTGATCTTAATATTTGTGTCACAAGCCATATCCTTCACCTTACCTTTCCATTCAATATGCCCTACTTCACCAGGATTTAAGACAGTACCATTCCATGACAAAGTTCTAGTCTCAGCTTTATATATTGGATTATTAACGTTGTATCCAGAGATAATATTATCGCTATGAGTTTCACTAACAAAAATTAAGTTTGGATCATGAATATCCATGATTTTCACACCACCACCAGTACAATCAGCTGTACCAGTATTTTTGATTGTGATCTTATAGATTAGTTCGTCACCAGGCTTAGCCGTGGTTTTATCTACATACTTATCTAGTGTCAATTCACAATATGCGGGCACTGGTGGTTTTGGTAAACATTTAATCTTTACATTAGCAGTACAGTCTGACTTTCCATCAGCTGATTTAGCTACGAGGGTGTAGGTAGTATTTTCCTGCAAATTAGTGAAGGTCTTTGATCCAGTTAAATCGGTGACAGCCACCCCATTTAGAGTTAAATTAGCGAAACCTTTAGTTTCCCAAGAAATAGTTATATCAGAACCAACATACACTTCTGAAGTGTTAGCCCAAACCTTACAACTCCCCATAGTTTGATGAGCATACTCAGAGTAACCTGATTTATCATCTGACTCATCATCTGATTTATCGTCATTATCTCTACTATCCTCATATGATTTTGAGAACTCAGACTTGTCTAATTCTGAAGAAGTTAGAGCAGTTAGAGCAATACTAGAAACTTCTTGATCTGCAAATACACTACTAGGAGTTAGAGATCCTAATTCATTATAAGGGTCGTATGATCCAAAGTTCAAAACCCCTAGGGTTAGAACGGTTATTAAAAGAAAAGGCGTTACCTGTTTCAAATGTGATAAAAATTTCATAATTTAAATAAACTGTAATTTATAAGTTCTATACCTCCACCTACACCCTTTTATTTTATGCACGCAGAAGTAATGAAAACTACAAACCAATCAAAAGAACGGTTGTTTAAAATATAAATCCCGAGCAGGATCATAAATTTATTAAACTAAAACACAACGAGAACTAAGAGCTTATTAACCATCATTATAGATGATATTTTCTATTTTGTCAAATATTCTAAACCAGACCTAAACTCCTGTAGTTTTTACTTCAGACAGTATAGCTTCAACAATATAACGATCATCGGTCGAGCCAAAACTATTGCAAGTAGCCAAAACTAAACGTTTACTATCACCAGCAATAGGTACCGTAGTGTCAGTTGCCTTAGCTTTATAGACCTTTTCTACTCGATAGACATACATTTCGTCTCCACCTTCAACCCTAATAATGTCACCCCATTTTAAGTCTTGAACACCATTAAAGGCTTGAAAATTCTCATTAACCACTTTAGGTAAATAGCTAGAATGACCAAGGATAAATAAAGTACCGTCCTGGCCCAGAGTAGCTGAATCAGGGTGTCTAACCACACCATTTAATAAAGCGTTATCCAAGTCTGCAACACTGCGGGAATTTGGATTTAGCACTATTGCAGACCGATCAAGTGAATCAAAAGTGATCTTTTCTGGCAAAATATTACCAACAAAGCTGGTTTTTACCTCATTTTCTGCCTCAATTACTGGTTTATTGAGGTCATTTTCCGTTTCCAAAACTGCTTTTTTTTCAGAGGTTTTGGGACTAACTGGTTCAGGTAAAAAATCGACCCAAGCTAGAAAAGCGTAAGAAGCCAAAAATACTATAAAGAAAGTAATCAAAAAAGATACTTTTCTTAACATCAAAGCCTCAACCAACTGCCTTACATTATTGGTTTTCATAATATTTACAATGCTACCATGATATAACTGTTATGTCAATACAATATATTGTAGATATGTCAAATTTTATAAAGATTGACAAAAGTCTTTATATATAGTACCGTCTCATTATTATGAATACAAAGAATCCAAACCCCGACAATCGTAGCACTGGGGCAAAAGTTGTTACCATTATTGGTTTATTTGGTATTATCATCTTTCTCGCTTGGTCAGCTATTCAAATTGTTAAGCTATTCCCGAGCGCAATTAATTCTCTCGCTTCCCTAGCTGACTCGGTTTATAGTTACAAGCCAAACACTCAAAATGACAAAATCACTATCAATACTGATCGCTCCATAATGAACAATGGTGAAACAATAGCTGTTTGGTGGGACAATAAAAATGACTCTGGCACTTACACCTTTAGTTATACTTGTCAGGACGGCGTTGCGATTGATATACGTTCAGCGGGTAAGGATTTTACTAGTATCAGATGTGACAATATTGTTGATCTTGGGTTTACTGACCGGGTTGAAGTTAAAATTGATTCAGAAAAAAAACGTTTTACTGAAGTATCTTATACTATTGCCTATTTTAAGAATAACACCGAGGAAGCCACCAAAGCCGAAACTAAAACTGTCTCTGTTATAAATACTGACATTGCTGAAAATACTTCAGAGACAACCCGGGAAACAAGCACCGTAGCCACCTCGACCACTCCGACTCCAACTGAAGACAAACCCGTAGACAATATTACAACCAAGCCAAAAAAACCAGTTGTAACCAAACCTGCTCCAACTGAACCAACCTATATCTATGAAATTCCAATTTCAAATCCTAATGGTCACGCCGATTTATTAGTAAGCAACCTAAAGGTAGGTACTAAAAGTCGCACTAATGCTTTCATTAATACTGATCGAATCGTAAAAAATCAAGAAGGGGCAATTGAGTTTGTGGTGCACAATATTGGCAACAAAACTTCTGAAACCTGGACCTTTACTGCAAAATTACCAAGTGGCATAGATTACACCTCTTCTAAGCAATCACCTTTAAAGCCAAACGAACGAGCCACCATCATTGTCTCCTTCCCTGCCACCAAGGACATTGATCTGCAAAAAATTAGCGTATTGATTAAAACTGATTCTGATAAGAACAAGGATAACAATTACGTAAACAAAACAGTTATTGTTGTACAGTAGAGTTTAAACCAAAACCCCCGCGCCTACGGCGCGGGGGTTTTATATTTTTCATCTATAATATTCACTCTTTATTGTTCTGGCTGTACTATTTCGTATTTTATATCTATCTTTTCTCCTAGATTGTTGTAGCAATCATCAAAAATACCATCATAATAAGAATCCATAACTATGGCACTTTCTTTTATTGTACCCAAACGTTCTTCTCTACCTAATTCTTCCCATTCACGATAAAGACCATTACCCGTTATCAGATATGAACGACTTTGTTCTTTATAATCTAAACAAGAAAAATATAAATCTTGATAAGGTTCAGACTGTTCAGCCATTATTATTTCATATTTTGTATACATTTTTTCTCCTGCGTTATTGTAACAATTGCTATTTTGATAATGATTTTCCATAATTATCTTATCTCCTTCTACTGTCCCCACCAGTTCATCCAGAGGAATAGAAAGTCCTTCATATCTTACATAAATTTCATCTTCCGATATTGTGTAGGTTTGTAATAACTGCAAATTACCCACAACATTTTCTACACAAACAAATTCGTTGTCTTTAGCATTTTTTCTTGCGTATTTTATCGACTCAAATTCAAATTCATTCTTCTCTACGGTGACATTTAATTCTTTAATTTCATATATCATCGGTTTAATTTCTGGGTAATAAATATAAGAAGGCAAATAAAACAAAAAAGATATAACTAGTAATAAAAAATAAACCCACACTATTTTCTTTTCGGTTTTGTTTAAATTTTGTAATAAAATAATTTTTGTTGGATCAGTTTTTTTAAAACTAAATAGAAAGAGACCAGTAATAAAAACAACAACTAAAGCCGGCAGAAGCCAAGCTAAAATAATTAAACCAAAAAGACCAAAGCCAAGATTGCAATATTCACCTATACATAAAGCGCTACCAATAAAAATTGATAGGTAAGTAGACATAACCCACAAGAAAAAGACTAGCGTGGTCATATAAATTGATGATACAATTACACGCTGAAAATAACCCTTGTTAGAATTAATAACGAAATATCTTCGAGTCAAAAGATAAGCTACAGCTAATGACAATACGAATATAAAGATACTGAATGCCTCAACTAATGATATAGGTACTATAGGTACAGAGAATACCTCAGTTAATTTAGCTTCTTGTAAATTTATAATCATTTGTGCATATTCATATAACATATACCTACATTATATATTACGACGTTTTTAATTATTTAAACTTATACAAATCCCCACACCTACGGCGTGGGGATTTGTATGTCACCAGTCTACTCTTAATGACTTTAAATATCCAAATTAGCCATCTTGGCATTAGACTGGATGAAAGACTTTCGACTCGGCACGTCAGTACCCATCAAAATATCGAAGACTTTATCAGCCATTACACCATCATCTACAGTTACCTGCTTCAAGATACGGAATTCAGGATTCATAGTGGTTTCCCAAAGCTCATCAGCGTTCATTTCTCCTAGACCTTTATAGCGTTGAATTCTAACTTTACTAGATTTTTTGGCTGTTTCCACCTCTTCTTCACCACTCTCTTCTTCTGTCGACTCCTCTTCCTCTACCGCCACACCCATATCACTCAAGATTTTGAATTTTTCGACATCATCAAACGCATAGTGCATTTCTTTACCACGTTGGATTTTGTAAAGTGGTGGTTGAGCAATGTAAATAAACCCACCATCCACTAGAGGTCGAAAATAACGATAGAATAAAGTCAGAAGTAAAGTACGAATGTGAGCCCCGTCCACGTCGGCGTCAGTCGCGATAATAATCTTATGATAACGTAAACGAGAAATATCAAACACGTCGCCAATTGCTGTACCGAGCGCAATCACCACGTTTTTAATCTGCTCAGAAGCTAGCATTTTGTCGATACGTGCACGCTCTACATTAAGAATCTTACCTCGCAATGCCAAAATAGCTTGAGTCTTGCGATCTCGCCCCATCTTAGCCGAACCTCCGGCTGAGTCTCCCTCCACAATAAAGAGTTCTGAATCTTCCGCTTTTTTACTCTGACAGTCAGCCAATTTACCGGGTAAAGACATTCCTTCCAATGCTCCCTTTCTAAGCACGCTATCTTTAGCGGCTTTAGCGGCTTTACGCGCCTTAACCGCAATAATCACTTTATTAATAATGGCTTTAGCATCGTCAGGATTTTCTTCTAGATAAGTTGCAAAGGCTTCACCAAAAACCGACTCCACCGCTCCACGTGCTTCGACCGAGCCAAGCTTGGCTTTAGTCTG
>JAGOSI010000006.1 GCA_018062385.1 Minisyncoccota bacterium | reverse complement strand
ATTAAAGAATCAATATATCGATGTGCTTCACTACGTGCTTTTATTTGATCACTACCATAAAAAACTGTAAGCATAATTAAAATTTCTTATCTTCAAGATCAGCCCAATTAGGCCCTACTGCTACATCTACCTTTATCGGCACTCCTTGATTTTCTTTATCAGCCAAAACCCCTTCCATAAGAGCCATCAGTTTTGGCACCACCTTGTCTACCAAATCGGTTTTTATTTCAAACACCAATTCGTCATGGACCTGAAGAAGCATTCGCACATCATCGAGCTTATCTTCCGAAGCTAAATATTGATAAACTTTATTCATCGCTACTCGCATCACATCTGCGGCTGTCCCTTGAATCGGCGCATTGATCGCCATTCTCTCCGCCTGAGCGCGGATAAACGGTGCGTTTGAAGTGATTCCCGGAAAATGTCGCCGTCGACCAAATAAAGTCTCAGTATAGCCGTGCTTTCTGGCAAACTCTTTAGTTTCTTCCAAATACTCAGCCAAGCGAGTGAAAGTATTGAAATAAGCATTGAAAAATTCTTGGGCCTCCTCCCTACTAGTCTCAGCTCCAAGATTGGCCCGAAGAGCATTCACTCCCATACCGTAGAGAATACCGAAGTTTATTACTTTGGCCTTGCGACGCATTTCACTTGTTACCTCATCAGCATTCACACCAAATACTCGCACCGCCACTCCGGTATGTACATCTTCTCCTCGTTTAAAAATATCCACCATTTTGGCGTCATGTGACATAATCGCAGCTACTCGAAGCTCAATCTGCGAATAATCAATCCCAACCATCGTATAACCTTCACTCGCCACAAACGCCCGTCTGATTGACTTACTTTCTTCAGTTCGAATTGGAATATTTTGTAGTCCAGGATTTTTGGAAGCCATCCTTCCGGTCACACTACCGGTCTGCAAAAAAGTAGTACGAATTCTCCCGTCTTCACTCACCTGTGCTGGCAAGGCATCGACATAAGTCGAAACTAATTTTTGTAATTCTCGATAACGAAGTAGACTAGGAATAATTGCATGCATCTCGCGCATTTTTTCCAGTTCTGATTCTTTAGTCGAACGCTGTCCGCCCTCGGTCTTCTTTTGATTTTTTGGTTTTAATCCTAATTTATCAAACAATATTTCACCGAGTTGTTTTGGAGAATTGATATTGAATTCTTGACCAGCTTCCTGATAAATTTTTGTCTGCAAAGTCTCGAGTTCGGCATGCATTTTTTCTGACAGAGTTTTTAGATAATCTACATCAAGCTTTATGCCCAAAGCATTCATGTAAGTGATGACTTTTTGTAAAGGTTGTTCAATCTCTTCATAAACTGATTTTAGCTGACCAGTTTTCTCTATCCTTTCTTGTAATTGCTTTTTGATAGCAAAAAAATCACTAGTATCAAATCTGGCTCGACCATAATCGACAATATCGCCCAAGGTGGCGTTGGTGCGTTCACTTTCAAGTAGCCAGAGCAAGACACTCGCCTCCTCTACTTCTTCTTTACTTATATTTTGGATCAAACTTTCCAAATCAACCTCCGGCGCAATTTGTAATAAATTTTTTATGCGCACCATTAAAGTCTTAAAACCAAGATCACTGAATAGCACCGCGATTTTTTCAATATCCAAACCATCTCGCCAAGATTCAGTTGGCAAAGAAAATATAACCGGCACATCAATGCGAATAGTCGCCAGCATTTTTGAAAATTGTGCTTCTTCCTCACCAGCCTTCAATAAATTTATGATCCGTGGCTTTATACCGACCGCAATAAAAGCTAATTCGTCTTTTTTGAGTTTTTTGTAGATGGAATCAATACTGCCAAAATTGGTAATGAGATCAGTCGCAGTTTTTTCACCAATTCCCACAATCCCCGGAATATTATCTGAAGTATCACCCCGCAAACCTTTGTAGTCAGGAATTAATTTTGGTGGAAAACCAAATCTCTCCTTCACCGCTGATTCATCGTAAATAATCGTATCTTTAATTCCTTTCTTTAAAGTATAGACTTGCACTCTTTTTCCCTCAATGCACTGCATCGTATCCATATCTCCTGAAGCGATCACCACTTCAAGATCTTTTAAGCTTTTGGTTTGATGAGCAATTGTACCCAGAAGATCATCCGCCTCAAATCCAGCCATTTCATATATAGGTATATCAAACGCCTGAAAAATATCGCGAGAGCGGTTGATTTGTGCCACCAAGGCTTCATCGGTCTTTTCTCGCTTCCCTTTATAATCCGCAAAAGCATCGTGGCGATAGGTTGGCTCTGGCAAGTCATAACAAGCCACAATATAATCTGGCTTAAACTCTTCAATTATTTTCAGAAGCATCGCCACTACCCCATAAAGCGCGCCGGTTGGTTCGCCATTTGGAGCAGTAAAATCAGGTAGGGCGTGATAAGCACGGTGCAAAATCGCATGAGCATCGAGTAAAACTAAACGTTTTTTATTTTTAGCAGTAGACACCCCACTAGTATACTGATTTTACGCCAAGACCGCACTAGACAAAACTGGTAACTAATTACAAGTAATCTCCCGCTTTCCGTCTGGTAAGATTTCAATATTTATTTTTATAATTTCTGCCGGCAAAGCGGATTGAATTTTCTCCGCCCACTCAATACACAGTAAGTTGGTTTTATTGGTTAGGAGCTCGGAGAAACGCAAAGGGCCAAGCTCATTCAAATCTTCAATCCGGTAAGCATCCATATGAATAAGAAGATTAAATTTACCCGAGAGTTCATAACCCTTCATGATCGTAAAGGTTGGACTAGTAACCTTATCCCTTACCCCCAACTCTTTGGCCAGAAGTTGCACAAAAGTAGTTTTCCCTGCTCCCAAATTCCCCGACAAGGCGATTACTGTCGCCTGATTATTTTCTATGTCTTCCACCAATATTTCTTTCAGTAACTCCTTAGCAAAAGTTTCCAAATCCGACAGATTTTCAATAATGATTTTTTTCATGAAATTTAATTGATAATAAACCAAGTATCGGGCAAAAAGCAAATAGTTTATCTTCGTCGTTAAATAAAATTTCTCTATGATACAATTTCTTTATATGATTAAGTTTAATGATCAAATTACCAACACCCGAGTTGATGACTTAAGGCGAGAAGAAGAAGAAAAGCTAATTCAAGCTCTCGCCCCACAATACGGCTTTGATTATATAAATCTTCACGGCTACACTATCAATCCCGAAGCTATAGCACTCATACCGGAATCTAAAGCTCGTGAAGGAAAATTGGTAGTTTTTGATCACAGTCACAACCTACTATCTATTGCCGCCAGAAACCCAAACGATCCAGTGACTCAAAAAATTTTGGCTGAAACCCAAAACAACCGCCAAAACATTCAATTATATATGTGTTCTTTTGATAGCTTAGAACACGCCTGGAAGCGGTATGCCGACCAAATCAACACCTCCGCCAGAAAGAAAGGAGTCTTTGACATTGATACTGATCTTATTTTTGCCCTCATGAAGAGCATCAATACCAAAGATGATGCTGTCAGCAAAATACATAGCATTGCCACCATCAACAACGTCAAGAGAGTGACTGAGACCATCGAAACTATGTTTGCTGGTGCAATTGGCTTGTCGGCTTCCGACATTCATATTGAACCAGAAGATCACGTGATCCGTATGCGTTATCGTCTCGACGGGGTTTTACATGACATCTACGACATTGATCGTTATGTTTATGACCGACTAATGTCGCGCTTCAAACTTCTTGCCGGTATGACTTTAAATAAACGTAGCGCGGCTCAAGATGGTCGTTTTACTTTTGTGGTCGGTGATCGAGAAATCGAAGTTCGTGTATCTGTTATTCCCGGAGCTTCCGGCGAATCCATAGTAATGCGTCTTCTTGACCCTAGTGTCGCTAGCTTTAAAATGGAAAATATCGACCTAAACCCGATCATGAAACGAGTCATAGAAGAAGAACTCAAAAAACCCAATGGTTTGATTATTACCACTGGACCGACTGGTTCTGGAAAAACTACTGCTCTCTATACCTTTCTAAAAGAAACTCACAAGGAGGGAGTTAAAATTATCACCATTGAAAACCCAGTTGAGTACAAGATTGAAGGCATTGTCCAAACCCAAACCAGCGATGACTATACTTTTGCCTCCGGACTAAGAGCCATCCTCCGTCAAGACCCCGACATAATCTTAGTGGGAGAAATTCGTGATCGTGAAGTTGCTGAGACAGCTATTCATGCCGCCCAAACTGGACACTTAGTATTCTCCACTCTACACACCAACAGTGCCGTAGGTGGTTTTCCACGCCTAATTGATCTTGGGGTAGATCCTAGAATTATTGGTAGCTCAATCAATATTATTATTGGTCAACGCTTGGTACGCAAACTTTGCAATAACTGCAAAAAAACCTTCCTACCAAAACCAGAAGATGTGGAGTACATAAAACATGTCTTGTTAAATCACCCAGGTAAACCAGCAATTCCGGAATCCGTGGTTTTATATAGTGCAGTTGGGTGCGACAAATGTGGCGAGACTGGCTACAGTGGACGAACTGGAATTTTTGAAGCTCTGCAAATGAGTGACGCCGTAGAAGAAGCAGTCATAAGAGACCCACGCGAACACGTCATTCTCGATGCGGCTAAACCCCAAGGTATTCCTTCAATGGTTGAAGACGGTATAGAAAAGGTTGTGCGTGGTGTCACCTCCCTCGATGAGCTAGAGAGAGTAATTGAACTTGTTCGCACTCAGGCATCAGTTGAAATACCGACTCAAGAAACAAAAGAAAACAAACCGCCAAGTGAAGACGATTTGTTTTTGTCCCATGTTGTCAAATAGTTGAAAAATGGTCAGCTCAAAGATAAAAAACAGCTATGGTCAAGCTGTTTTTTAATGGGAGTATGATATAGTCAGAACCAGTTAATTGGTTCTCTGCTATTTCGAGAATATAACTCTCTAAGCAAGGCTTCCGCATTGAAAGTGGATACCGCGCTAAGGGAATTTACAGCACCCTCACTCGAAGGTGAGCGCCATAAAAACCTCGCAACGTACCCAAGTTGCTTAGAGAGTTATCGTCTCGAAAAAAGACTTAAAAGATAAAAAGAAAACTTCGCGTCAAAAGCGAATACTTCGCCAAAACACTGTAGAACAATAATTAACTTCTATATTAGCATATATATAATTTTTGTCAACACCCACTCTTTAAGTGGGTGTATTTTCATTTAAAAAGCCCGACGCCTTTGGCGTCGGGCTTTTTAACCCCATCACTCTCCCTTATCTAACTACTGGTGTAATATAAGGTTTCATTTCTCGCTCATTCAAGAAAGTTCGTCCTGCTTCTTTGTCCTTCACCATAACAAATGGTAGATGATTCATTTTTAAAACGGTATTTTTTGGGTCTAAAGAACCATCTTTTGGTAATTCAAGAATAGCTACCAAGGTAAGGTCGGCCGCCTTTCCTTCCGGTAAGAAATATTGATTATTTTTAATTTCCGCCTTACTCAAAACCAAAGCTCCCACCTTACCTGAAGCGGTAACCTGACCGTCAGTTAAAATATCATAACCAACATAAGGCATAATCGAGCCATTTTCCAACCCACGTACGGCTCCAATTGGCAGATAAGTTTGTCGATTTAAAAAGCCAAAACGGTAAGTAATTGTATAAAGTATAGTATGGTCGTTTAGCAAGGTTGCGGTTTGTTTGATAGTTTCGTAGGCTGAGGAATTTTGTGGCAATACCAAAGCCACAAAAAACAAACTCGCCATCAAGTGATTTTTAATATTTTTCATACCAAATATTCTAACATTAACCTTTGGTAAAACAACACAAATTCAACTGAAGGTTTCTAAAAAAATAGATAATTCACCATCTCATTTTAGGGGTTTAGATCAAACCAATCTCCCTGATCCTCAACCAAAGTGCGACGATCTCTCCCTGTTTTTTCGTCTTCGTCTAAAATACGTACATCAACACGATATTTATTTGTCCACCACTGCCCTGTTGGTGTCCAATGCATACTACCAGTGCCGTTTTTGGCTTTCTTGCATGGTTCTGGAACATATTTCCCACCTTTGTCACGGTCTTCTATTAAAACACATACTAAATAATCTCCTTTCGGCACACCTGCTAATTTCCAAGAAAGGCGAATCGGATTATTAAATGGTAGAGAGATATCTTGGGGCTTAATGTTTGTTATCTTAATAATCTCGCTAGTTTTATTAAATTTTGTATCTACATTTCCGAGAGTGTAATAATGCCATTCTGATACAGCGTAAATTTCCAAATCTTCTTCTTGACCTTTAAAATCAGGATTCACTTCACAACCATCAGAATGACATTGCCTAACAAGTCCTCTTACTTTATATTCGCCTGGACTTTGTAAGGTTTTACCAAATCTTTGGATTCTGGTTATTGTACTATCGCCAGCTGGCATAGCAGAATAACCTGAGCCACCAGCCCCTGTAATATTGTCATAAATTCTTATAAATTTATGCTCCCAGACAATAACTGAATTGGGTGGTATATTTTCTGTTTTCCAACTTACATCGAAAGTACTTTCACCTTCATTGGGGTAGGCAAATTTACTGTATTTTTTAGGTTCTATAATTTTAATCGAAGGTTTTCCGTCAAAATTGGAATCTATCATTTTGATCTTAATATAGGGATATTCTTCAGCTAAAAAAACAGCCTCAGATTCGATTTCTTGAATAACAGATCCATTTTTTACTTTCGCATTTACTGGCTTTTGCGTTAATGAATTTAATAATGACTTCAAAAGATCTATCTGTTTCCACAGATCTTCAATAATCAAGTCATTACTTTGAGCGTGTGTTTTTATTGGTATTGCTGTACCTACAGTCAAACTTATAAGTAAAAAAGTAAACAGGGCAGTCTTCACAGATTTCATAAAATAGAAAATAATCTTTATAATTTTTTAAAAAACTACATTAAATAGTCGAGGGTGTCAATGACCGAATCATAAAAGTTGCATTTAAATTATTAGATTTTATCTCTTTAAGATGAATCGATATACTCTTCATTTTCAACTTACTGATACAACACACATAAAACAATCTGAAAGAAGGGGTTGGATTACTCAATTTTCTCATATAATAAATAGCTGGAATCTGGTAAAATAGCTCTATGTCAGACAATCTAAACAAATCTATTACCCGCGACAATAACAGCAATCTCGACCAAACTCTCCGCCCACAAACTTGGGAGGATTATATTGGTCAAACCAAAACCAAAGAAAATCTCCGCATCCTCCTGACCGCCGCCCGAGAACGCGGACACGCCGCTGAACATATTCTTCTCTACGGCCCACCCGGACTCGGCAAAACCACCCTCGCCCACCTGATTGCAAAAACTTTAGGTACCAATATGCGTACCACTTCAGGGCCCGCTATAGAACGTGTCGGTGATTTAGCAGCTATTCTCACCAACCTCTCTCCGGGGGACGTGTTATTTGTCGATGAAATTCACCGCCTATCAAAAAGCATTGAGGAGATTCTCTACCCCGCCATGGAGTCGGGGGTGCTAGATATTATTATTGGCAAAGGCCCTTCAGCGCGCACCGTACAGCTTGATCTACCTCCTTTTACCTTAGTCGCCGCTACTACCCGCATTTCTATGCTATCTGCCCCACTTCGTTCGCGTTTTTCGGGCGGAACCTTTCGCTTAGAATTTTATAGCCATGAAGAAATTGCTTCGATTTTGTCTCACTCAGCCCAAGTTTTAAATATAGAAGCAGATCCAGAGATTATGCTTAGCATTGCCAAGCGTTGTCGTGCCACTCCCCGTACCGCCAACTATCTTTTAAAACGTTGCCGGGACATGGCTCAATTAGATAACTGCGAATTGAATAGCGAGATAGTGGAAAAAACTTTCTCCCTGTTGGAAATTGATCAAATTGGATTAGGTAATCTCGACCGAGCAGTACTTGATGTCATTATCAATAAATTCAATGGTGGGCCGGTCGGATTAAATACTATCGCCGCAGCGACTGGTGAAGAACAATCTACTATTGAAGATGTAGTGGAACCATATTTAATAAGACAAGGATTGCTCGAGCGTACTCCGCGCGGACGTACCGCCAACACCGAAGCTTATAGATTATTTGAAATAAAGTAATAAAAATAAACACACCATGTCTGGACACAATAAATGGTCAAAAATCAAACATAAAAAAGCAGCGACTGATGCAGTACGGAGTAAAATCTTTTCCAAACACTCAAGCTTAATTACCATGGAAGCCAAAAAAGCTAACGGTGATATAAATTCTGCCGGACTATTAGCAGCCGTGGAGCGAGCTAAAAAGGATTCAATGCCTAAGGAAAATATTGATCGCGCCTTAGCTAAAGGTAGCGGTACCGACAGCGCTTCCCTACAAGAAGTTCTCTTTGAAGCTTTTGGGCCAGGTGGAGTAGCGATTTTAATCACAGCCGTCACCGACAACAACAATCGTACCAACCAAGAAATAAAACACATTTTCACCAAAGCTGGATTTCAACTCGGCGCTCCTGGGTCGGCAATATGGGCTTTTATCAAAAATGATTCTGGTTACCACCCCACCACCCCACTACAAATCTCTGATGAAGATGGTGAAAAGTTAGCTAATCTAATTGATCAGTTAGAAGATCAAGATGATGTTCAGGATATATTTACCACCGCCGACGACATAAACTAACATGAAAGTCTTAGCTATAGATCCTGGATACGATCGTGTTGGTATCGCGATTATGGAAAAAATGGCTGGAAATGAAGTTCTCCATTATTCCGAATGTTTAGAGACTAACAAAAAACAAGATTTGAATGACAGAATTTTAGCGATTGGTTTAACAATAGAGAAATTAATTAAAGAACATAAACCAGACGCTCTAGCGATTGAAACCTTGTTTTTTAACAAAAATATCAAGACTGCCATTGGCGTAGCTGAAGCTCGGGGAGCAATTATCTATATAGCTAAAAAAAATAATTGTACGGTATTTGAATTTGGCCCACAGGAAATAAAAATCGCCACCACAGGTTACGGAAAAAGTGATAAAAAGGCCGTGATTGATATGGTGAAAAGATTGGTAAAAAATGTACCTCAAAATGCCCTAGATGACGAATATGACGCTATTGCGGTTGGGATTACCTGCCTTGCACATAATGGTAATGGCAGGTAAAATCCACACTTAAGCACAGAGGTATTGAAATTAGTGCGGAATTTTGTTAAAACAAATCATAATAAAGTAAAAAAGTAATTTAAGAAAATAGGTTATGATATTTTTTAGAGTAGATGAAGATGAAATAGGCGATGAAGAATTAGAAAATTCTGATGATGAAGACGCAACTTTAGATGACGATTTACTGGACGAAGTAGGTGATGAAGATATCGCCGATGACGACATGGAAGGTTTTGGTTTGATTCCAGAAATAGAAAAAGAAGATAAGGAGGAAGAGGTAGAAAAAGAAGATGAAGAAAGTGAGGAGGAATCACTTGAAGAAGACGCAGAAGATGTAGACTTCGATACCTTTGATGATGTAGATGAGATGTAAAATGAGCAAATACCCAAAGAGTATATTGCGAATTTTGTTCCAAGTTTCGTCCTTCCAAGACGAAACTTCTGGAACAGGAACTCAATATTTTTACTAAAAAAAATAAATCCAAAAAAAAGAGCGAACCCTTCGGGTTCGCTCTTTTTTATTACACCAACCGCAACACGCAATAATTTTTCTTCCCCCGCCTAAGCAAAGCTACACCAAACTCGAAATATTCTTTACCTAATTTCAAGTCAACGTTTTCTAACCTTTGTCCATTAAGCGTCACCGCCCCACTTTCAACAAAAGTCCGCGCCTCTCTTTTACTAGTAGCTAAATTAGAATTAATCAAAACATCTATCAAAAGATCGTCCATAGAAATATCTACAGTAGGAGCATTTTTAAATAAAATACCCAACTCTTCATCACTTAATTTACCAAACTCTCTATCGCCAAACAAAAGACCAGAAACATTACTTACCGCCTCAGTCACCTCTCCCCCATGCACCAAAGTTGTCACTTCTCGCGCCAAAGCTCTTTGCGACATTCGTGCCCCAGGATTACTTTCTAGATCTTTTTCTAAAATAGAAATTTCTGTAAGTGGCAACAAAGTAAATAATTTCAAATAATCAACCACACTCTCATCGGAAACATTAAGCCAAAATTGATAAAAAGCGTAAGGAGTAGTTTTTTCCACATCGAGCCACACAGCATTACCTTCGCTTTTTCCAAATTTCTTACCAGTCGCCTTATCGATAATTAAAGGCACAGTCACAGCATAGACAGTTGCCTGCTCAACTCGACGCACTAAATCTACTCCCGAGATAATATTCCCCCACTGATCCGAACCACCAACTTGCAAGGTGACTTTTTTTTCTTTGAAGAGACTTAAATAATCGTAAGCCTGTAAAAGTGGATAAGCAAATTCAGTATAAGAAATACCAACTTCACTATTCATTCGTCTAGAGATTGCGTCTTTTTTTACCAATTCATTAACCGTGAAATTCTTTCCGATATCACGTAAAAAATCTATCAATTTAATTTCCCCCAACCAATCATAATTATCGACAAAAGTAATATTTTCTTCACCGAAAAAGTTTTTAGCCTGCTGTTTTATTTTAGAAACGTTTTTATCAACCACTGATTTTTCATTTAAAACCCTTTCTGCGTCAGGTTTTGGATCACCAATCATCCCTGTACCACCTCCCACCAAAAAAACTAGCTGATGCCCCGCTTTTACCAAATGTTTAAACAACATCCAAATTACAAAATTTCCCGCATGCGCTGAATCAGCCGACGGATCAATACCCTGATAAACCACTCTTTTTTCCTCATCAAAAATTACTGATAAGTTTTCAAATGAAGCCTGATTTATAAAGCCACGAGCTTGCAATTCTTCTGATAATTTCATGAAATAACTCTAACACACTCTCGTACTAAGTTGTCTAGACAATTCATGCTAATATTGGCGTTATGTACAGAATAAATAATATTATTAGACGTTTTTTCCGAAAACCAAAAGATCTTAAAAGCTTATTAGTTGATATAACTATCATCCTTTTCGCTTTAGGGGTGGTATTTTTTGCTATTTTCCTAATTTGGGTTTCAACCCTAAAAATTCCTGATTTATCATCTTTTGAGGAGAGACGGGTCTTGCAATCCACAAAAATCTACGACCGAACTGGTGAGGTTCTCCTTTATGACCTTCACCAAGATGTAAGACGGACAGTTGTGCCATTTGAAGACATTAATCGCAATCTAAAAAATGCCAGCATCGCGATTGAAGACGATCAATTCTACAACCATTACGGAGTTGAGCCAAAAGCTATTATTCGTGCGGTATTAACCAACCTAACTCAAGGTGACTTACTAGGCGGACAAGGTGGTTCAACTATCACCCAGCAGGTTATAAAAAATTCTGTTCTCCAAAACGAAAAAACTCTAACCAGAAAGGTTAAAGAGTGGATACTAGCAATAAAACTAGAACGAAATCTAACTAAGGATGAAATACTATCTATCTACTTAAACGAATCACCTTATGGAGGAACTATTTACGGTGTCGAAGAAGCAGCGCAATCATTTTTTGGAAAATCAGCCAGTGAAGTAACCTTGGCTGAAGCGGCTTATATCGCCTCCCTTCCCCAAGCTCCTACTTACATGTCACCTTACGGTAACCATAAAGACACCTTAGATGAACGTCAAAAATTAGTACTAAAGAGAATGTTGATTAATAATTTTATTAATCAACAAGAGTACGATGAAGCTGTAGCTGCTACCGTAGAATTCCAACCACAAGCTGTTGGAAATATTCGCGCACCACACTTTGTTATGTATATCCGCGAACAGTTAGTGCAAAAGTATGGTGAAGAAGCCTTATCGGAACGCGGACTAAGAGTTATTACTACTCTTGACTACGACCTACAAAAAGAAGGTGAAAGAATTCTTTACGAAAAAGGATTAATTAATGTCGAAAAATTTAAAGCAGACAACGCTGGTTTAATAGCTGTAGATCCAAAGACCGGCGACCTACTCACCATGGTTGGGTCACGTGATTATTTCAGTGAAGAAATTGACGGCAACTTTAATGTCACCTTAGCTAAGCGTCAACCAGGATCGGCTATAAAACCATTTATTTATGCTGCCGCTTTTAATAAAGGTTACTTACCTGACACTGTTTTATTTGACGTCAAAACCCAATTCTCCCCTCTTTGTCCACCAGACAGTTCCAGCTCCGAATCACCATGCTACGCTCCGAACAACTACAACCATAAATTCATTGGTCCAGTTAGTATGAGAAACTCCTTAGCTCAATCATTAAATATTCCCGCTGTTAAAACCTTATACTTGGCAGGTATTCGTGAATCATTAAAATTAGCTTCGGATATGGGTCTCACCACCCTAAACCCCAACGACGCCGATCGTTACGGGTTAACTTTAGTATTAGGTGGTGGCGAAGTAAAACTAATTGATATGACTTACGCCTATGGAGTCTTTGCCAACGAAGGAGTCAAAGCTGAACCTCGTAGCATACTTCGTATTGAAGACACTCGAGGTAATATTATTGAAGAAAATAAAGTAACCACTAAACAAATCTTAGACAAAAACGTTACTCTAATGATCAGTGATGTTTTATCTGACAACGTCGCTCGTACCCCACTCTGGGGAGCTAACTCATTAGTTAATTTCCCAGGCCGATCTGTAGCCTCTAAAACCGGTAGTACCAACAGTCTACGCGATGCTTGGCTTATGGGCTATGCTCCAAATATTGCTGTTGGCACCTGGGTTGGTAACAACAATAACAGCGCTATGGGTGGTGGATTATCTGGATTAATCGTCACCCCGATGTGGCGTGAGTTTATTGATATTGCCCTCAAAAAATTACCAGAAGAGAGCTTTACTCAACCAACAATCAATAAAGTTGGAGTTAAACCAATTATCCGCGGTGAATATATTGACACCAGTGCCCTATTTGAACAATTACAAGAAGGTAAAGAAATTGATGTTAGCTCTGCATTCAATAACATCCATAACATTCTTCATTTTGTAAACCGAAATGATCCTCTAGGCCCAGCCCCTAGCAACCCCAGGAGCGACGATCATTACGAGAACTGGGAACATGGAGTCCAAGCCTGGAAAACTGCCACCTACGGCACTCCACAAGCTAACAACAGCACATCTACCACCGAAACCAACAACAATAACGATAACAACAACCGAAATAATCGAAACAACAGAGACAGGAACGAATAAAATAAAACAAAGCGCCGGCAACTTCGTTGCCGGCGCTTTGTTTATTCTACAAAATACACTGTGGTGCATTTTTTACTCCCAAACTGTTCTTTAATTCAATAATTATCGTTTCGTGATGAAATCTCAACTCCTGCTTTATTAAACTCGGAGCAGTAATACATAAAGTTCTTGAGGTGACAGTATATTTCACCTGATCTTCAGTTAGCTTATAATTGATAATCTCACCAATTACTCTAATACTCTCAATCTCAACGGATTTTTGTGGCGCCTGCAAGGTATTACGGTACTTAGCAAACAAATCTCGCACCGCAACAATCTCCCCTCTTCGTTTAGCCATACTAACGATTCATTGGCATTACTAAATAACGCACAGTATTATCAGACACACCATTAATCACCAAAGGTCGCCCGATTCCAGCAAAATGCAAAACTATACTATCATCTGTAATGTGTGACAGTGGTTCAATTAAATACTGCTGGTTAAAGTTTAAAGACAACTCCTCTCCTTCTATAACCGCCTTTACAGTATCAGTAATGTGTCCAACTTCACTATTTTGTGAAGATACAACAATATTATTGTCGGACAGAGTTAAAGATACTTGCTGGAACTTATTTAGAAAAACTGAAGTCTTCTTAAAAGCCGACAGTAGATCATTTTTAAGAACAGTAACATGTGTCACATACTCCTTAGGAATAATCTGCTCATAATCAGGAAAAGAACCTGACACCAATCGAGAGGTAACATAAACTCCTTCCGTAGCAAAATCCAAAGCACATTGATTATCATTCACCAGAAGTACAGGGTCAGATTCCAACAAATCACAAACCCGGGCCAGCTCAATAGCATTCTTTTGTGGCACTAAAAATGAATGATCCAAAACCACACCCTTTTGCGACACAAGTTTTTCCATTAAACGAAAAGAGTCGGTGGAAACAAAAGTTAGAGAGTGTTCTTTTTTCTGTTGCACATAGACACTACCGAGCTCGGGTTTGATCGAAGACTGAGAAGCTGAGAAAGCTGTGGTTTTTATTCCAAGAGCAAATAAAGAACGATTAATCTTCACCCCTTCCCCTTCCAAACGATAGATATTAGGGAACTCCTCATAAGGAATAGATTTGATTGATGTCTTAGTTTGTTTAGATTCAATCAAGAGTACTCCATCTTCATCTTTAAGAGTGATTTCTGACTGACTGATGTACTGCACACTTTGCAGGAAGGTCGTCATTGGCACAGCGATAGTTCCTGCTTCAATCACTTTACCAGGAATGATTACTTCAATACTTAATTCTAGATTAGTGGCTTTTACAGAAATTTTATCTTCAGTGGCTGTAATCACTGCACATTGAAGCACAGGTAATGTCACATGTTTAGTGCTGATTCTACTGATCAACTCTAAAGTTTTAATAAGCTGTGGATGAGGTGTAATTATTTCCATATTAAAATCATTTTACTCCTTATTATTAGGGTTGTGGAAGTGTGCATAAGTCAAAAATATGTTGTATTTTAAAATGATTTTGATACTGAATAATCAACAGTGGTCTTGGGATTGTGTCTTAATTGCATAGGATAAGATGGGGACTTGAAATTAGACCACATTTTTAAATTTGTATTTAGTGAATTATTACCAATAAAATACAAGTTTCGCTGATTATACCACCAATCTACCCACAATCTCAGCCCTTAAAAAGCCAGTTTATACTCAGTTTATTCACAGCAAAAAACCAATTTTTATAATCATCTGGGGATTGGTTGTGGGTAGTCTAGGTAAAATAAAAGCGCCGGTGGCGCTTTTATTTTAGTAAGGTGCGAATTTGAGTGATCTCCTCTTCAAGTTCAGAGTCAGTTTTTAACTCCAGCTTTATCTTCTCACAAGAGTGAATTACAGTAGTATGATCTCTCCCTCCTAATTTTTTACCTATAGATGGATAAGAAATTTGAAAATCCTCTCGCAGAATATACATAATAATTTGTCTTGGCTTCACTATCTCTTTTCGTCTGGTTTTCTCGTAAACACTAGCCTGATCGATATCAAAATAGCGAGCCACTTTTTCAACCACATCAGAAACTGCTAAAGTTTTTCTTGGTTTGGAGCTATTTTTAATAATTGATCTAACTTCATCAAGGGTTAGGGTTTTTCCTAGGAGTTGAGATTGGCACATGATGGTATTTAGAGCTCCCTCTAATTCGCGAATGTTGCCTTCTATAGAGTAAGCTAAATGATCTACTACATCATCAGATAAAGTGATGCTGTTTTGAGCCGCTTTGGCTTTAAGAATAGCTGCTCGTGATTCGAGGTCTGGGGCTGGAATATCAACAATCATTCCTTGGGAGAAGCGAGATAGTAATCTTTCTTCCAAACCAGAAAGTAGAGCGGGGTGAATATCACTAGAGAAAACAATTTGCTTGTTGGTGTCGTGGAGAGCATTAAAAAGATGAAACAGTTCTTCTTGAGTTTTTTCTTTATTGGCCAAAAATTGAACATCGTCCATGATTAAAACATCATATTGACGATATTTATCTTTAAAGCTATTGGCGGTACCGCTTTGGAGAGAGTTGAAATAATCAACCGCAAAGCGTTCGCTGGTGACATAGAATACCTTCTTGCCAGATTTCTTCACCTGATTCCCCACAGCTTGAATTAGGTGAGTTTTACCGTGACCAGTCTTCCCGTAAATAAATAAAGGATTATAAGCAATTCCCGGTCTCTCACTGACGGTTTTGGCGGCGGTGTGAGCTAGAGCGTTGTACGGACCAATCACAAAAGTGTCAAAAGAATATTTTGGATTTAAATTATCACTTTTATTGATGTAATATTCCTCAAGCGGAAGTACGGCATTGACGGTTTGTGAGCGAGTCTTCTCCCCTCTTCGATCGTTTCGTTGGATTACTTCGTATTCGACACTTCTTACGTATGGAGTAAGATCGCGGAGGGTCTTGAGAATCATTGATTGAAACTTGTCTTGTAGCCAGTCGCGTACAAACACACTTGGTACAGCTAAAGTAATAGTACCGTCTTCCAAGGTAAGGATATAGGTGTCACGAAACCAAGTTTTAAAGTTGGCGGGGGTAATAGAAAGTTCAATCTTCACCAGGGCGTCATCCCAAAGTTTCTTTACATCAATATGTTCGGTACGAACAATGCTACTAGTTGGTGTAAAGTGTGAGATTTGATTCATAACTTCCTAGCATTATACCTCTCCTGACGTAGCTGTAAAATATTGTGATTTTCCAGCAAAAAATTCTTACTCTTTTTGAATAAAAAAATGCAACTGTGTATAAGCTGTGAATAAATAAGAGGGTTTAAATATCCAAACTCTACCCTATTGAATTATTTATACATTCATGTATAGTGTGGCGACAAATTGTAATATCTAAATTCAAGTATGAGTAAAAGAACTTACCAACCAAGTAAAAGAAAGCGAGCAACAACCCATGGTTTTTTGGTGCGTAGTGCTACTACCGCCGGAGCCAAAATTATTCAAGCCAGACGCCGAAAAGGACGAGCTCAGCTAACCGTTAAAAAAGCCCAATAATTGGGCTTTTATTAAAGTATAATAACGTTATAATCGTTATTTATTTATGCTAAAAAAAGCCAATCGGCTAAACCATGCGGAATTTGCTAAATATTTCTCAGTTGGTAAGCGAATTCACAATACTTATTCAACCACTATTTACGCCCCTGCCCCCACCCTGCTTTGTGCTGTGGTGGTAGCAAAAAAGATCTATAAAAAAGCCCATGATCGTAATTTGATTAGACGGAGATTTTATGAGGTAATTAGAGAAATAATTAAAGAGCGTGAAGTGACCGGAGTTTACATTTTTCTAGTTAAACCAGTGATTAAAAATCTCACAAAAAGTGAATTTAAAAAACTGATCACTTTAGAGGTTGGACGGACATTAAAATAAAGGTAAAATAGATCACTATGTTTAGTTATATTTGGCACACGTTTTTTTTCGACCCCGTTTACAACGGGTTGATATTTTTTATTGATATTGTTCCTGGAGGTGATGTGGGATTAGCGATTATTGCTATAGTGGTGGTGGTAAAAACTATCCTCCTTCCCCTTTCAATTAAGGCGGCTAAGACGCAAAGAATAATGCGTGAGATTGAGCCAAAATTGCGAGAGATTAAAGAAACTCATAAAGATAACCGCGAAGCCCAGGCTTTGGCGATGATGACAGTATACCGTGATGCGGGAATGAATCCGTTTGCTAGTTTATTTTTAATATTTTTACAAATCCCGATTATTATCGCTCTCTACTTTGCGGTTTATAGTGGTGGAGGTATTAAGTTGCCTGACATAAATGTAGATCTGCTTTATGCTTTTGTTAATAATCCTAGTATTGTAAACATGAACTTTCTAGGAATGATTGATATTACTGGTAAAAGTCTATTTTTAGCCTTCCTGGCTGGTGTAACTCAGTATTATCAAGTTAAGGTGTCATTACCGGAAATGCCACCACGTGATCCTAATAAGGCTCCAGATTTGAAAGAGGAATTTATGCGCAATATGCATCTGCAAATGCGTTATGTTATGCCAATCATTATCTTCTTTGTGTCTTATATTATTTCCGCAGCTATCGCTCTCTACTTCTTTGTTAGTAATATTGTGGCGATTTTGCAGGAATTGTACGTGCGCAGACATCGATAATTTAATTAAAAACACACCCCCCTTCTCTGTGAGAAGGGGGGTGTGTTTTTAAATACTACACTTGTTAGTATCTTTATTCCAAACACCTTTTTTATCGGCACAATTTTGCTGTGCTACAGATGAAGGAGTGCAAGCGATTTTAAAATCTAAAGACGCTCCTCTAATGGCATTGTAGGGTTCTACTACTCCTCCCAAACTAACACATTTAGCCGCAACTTCATCACAGTTAAATAGACCACTACTTACCTCTCCCAAAGGATTACAATTGTATTCCCTAACAAATCCACCATACTTATCCAATGTAGCTTTACTTGGGTTACAAGTGCCGGTTGTGTTATCCCAAGGTGACACACCTGTGTCTACATTGATACCTCCGTACTTGAGCACACAATCAGCAGCTTTTTGTTGTTGGGAAACTTCTGAAAAATCCAAATCTTCTCCCGGAGCAACGAATATTTGAGTTTTGGTTAGTTGTGGATTGATGGTCTCTAAGATTATCACGGCTGCAATAATAATAAGTAATCCCAATACCGCTCCTTGAATATCTTTTTTAGCATCTTCTTTACTGGTGATTAAATCGGTCAGCATCCATTTAAGTCCTGCGATAATTATTTTGATTACCGCCAGTAGAGCAGCTATAGCAATAGATAATTTGTATAAAGCGTTGATGTAGGAATTAAAATCAGAGCCGATATCAACACCAGGAATACCTACTAAATAAAGCGTGTCTTGAGCCGAGGCAAAAACGGGTATTAATAGTATGGCAAAAAGACAAAAGTAAAATTTAGAATTCATACATCCAAAGAGTGTTATCGTTTTTATTTATAAAGTACAAAGCTTTTTCACTACTACCGATGCTTAGATTAGTAATATCGACTCCCCTACCACTTTCTTCAAAGGTGTCCACTAAAAACTTATTACTAAAATCATCTCCATAGATAATCCAAAGTGAATCTCTGAAATTCAAGTCGCCTTTATACCATGAATCAGGAAATTCTAAAGGTAGATCTTTGTTTTCCCAGGCACAAATCATCTTTGTGCCAGTGACAGCCAAGATACATTTTTCTGGTAAAAAAGTATAAGGAACCTCAGCTTCTTTATTTAAGTGGAAATTATATATATAGTTTTTCGGAGTACCATTTTTGCTGGTGCTATAGATAGCGATATCTTCATTGGCTAAAGCAGTGAGACCAAAACCATCAATCGGTAGTCGAGAGGTCTTGCCACCCTTAACTTTGTAAAGATAGCCCTCTAGTAGATAGGTTGATTTAGGGTAGAGATAGTGAGAGTCTGAAGCCTCGTTGCCCCACTGAACAATTGCTTCATGGAAAGGTAGGCTAAATATAACCTTGTCACTACCAGATTTTAAATTGTGGCTATGTCCGGCCAGACCAAAACTTTCCTTGGTGGTGTAAAGTAGATCATTGCCACTTAGGCTGATTTGGAATTGATCTGCTGGAATAGGAAGCTCCTTAGGAACGATTTCTGCAGTTGAAGTGTTGATGTTGCCGACAATTAGGGGGAAAGTTTTATTATTTCTATTACCCATCACAACATATTTACCAGTATTGGCTATCGAAGCGATATTGGTTCCAGCAATGGTGGTGGCTGAGATTCTAGTCTCTTCCCCACTGTCTAGATCTAAAGAGTAAATATGCCCAGTACCCATTTCCACATAATACAATGTCGGCAATTTTTCGGTGTTGGTGGCTAAGATTTCATTGAAACCAGCAACTGGTTTTGTGGTTAGTTGTCTGAGTTTTGGTCTGTTTGTGTTAATTAGAGATTCAGTACTGCTTCCAATGGTATTGTCTAGTGTTTCAACACTACCATTACCAAAATTTAAATCATTAATAACTTGCTCACTACTTTTTGGGGTGCCAAAAAGTAGGAGATAAACCCAAACTAAAAGTAAGATGAAAATTATTCCTACGCCGGCAAATATAATTATCTGTTTTTTCATATTTAATAATTGACTATAAAGCTAGATTCGATACCTTGCATGATAGTTTCTAGATTTCTAACATGAAAACTGACATTAACCTTACCATTGCCACCCTGTCTAGCTAAGGTTACCTCATAAGGATTACTACTACTGTTTGGGTTTCGACTGCTGTTTATTTTCCACTCGATAAATTGAGGGTTGTTGTAGGTTTTTATATCCAAATAATATGGTTCAGCGCGGACAATGGTGCTATTACCAATTAAATTAAGTGCAGGGTTGATTTTTAGATTGCTGATGCCGTATAAGCTATTTACTTCATAAAAAGCCATCTCTATATCAGCTGGAATTATTTCCACTGTTTTTCTTGCTACCAGTTCGCCGGTTATCTTACTAACTGTGAGGGTTAGGACACCAGTCGGACCAATTGGCATCGTGGTTGAGATTTTGTATTTACCCACCGCCCCACCACTTTGAAGATTAACGCCATTTAAATCCCAATTGTAAACATATCTCTCAGCGTTTTCGACAGAGCCGTTGATTATAGCTGTGAGGTTTATGGTACTTTTTATGCTCGGTAAGGCTCGACTCTTGTAAAAAGACGGAGTTCGAGTTTGTGGCTCAATGATAATATCAAGATAAACTGGGACGATAGTCTTTTCTGCTGAAATGATGAGACCCTCTTGAGTTTTGATAAAAACCTCGAGCTTGGTCGGCTGACCTAGGTCTTTTAGCTTTATGTTTATTTTTCTCTCGTTATTGAGTTCAGGAGAGGTTTTTCCATCTAGACGCCAAGTGATTGATTGAGGAGAAGCAGTGAAGGCGTAATCATTTACTTCAGCTGTTACTTCACTAAAGGGATTTAAATTGGTACTTTTTAAATCAATGCTCAAATTATTTTTTGAGGGATCGAGATTGGTTTGGGCCGAAGAAAAACTTATAGGTAATAATAAGACAAAAATCAATAGAAAATATTTCATATCATAATCATAACAAAAAAAATCGGGAAAAATTGACTCACTTTGCTATCTTGGGTATTTCCCTATCGCTAAAACCCAAGGTAATGCCCAAGGTAGAATATTAACAATGGGCGTAGCATAGCCAATAAAAGCTAAAATTAAAGCCCCTATTTTCAATCCGGTACCATTTCCACTCAGTGGTCGATTGAGAGCTAGGCTGTGTTGGATAAATATACACAAAACAGTGATGACTCCAATTACAAAAACAAACATGTAGGTTATAAAAAAGAAAGCTTCTGCTACGCTACCGAGTTGAATTCCGATAACACTCCCTGCGACCTCCACGACTGATTTTAAAGCGTTGGTGATGAAGTTTGATTCTAGGGCTGAGCCAATTTTTGAAAAACCACCGATAATAGCAAAAAGTACAATTCCAAATAAAGCTATCGGTACTTGCACAAATAGCCAAATATAACCAGCCCAATAAACAATTGAGCGTGTAACCACCATAGTTTTCCGTGTGTTGGCTAGCCCTAACCCCTTCTGGACAGTTTTACTGTTTTCCCAGGCGGTTAGAACAGCTTTTTTTGCCTCTTGAGACCTTCGATTGTTTGAAGCATTGTTTTCAGAGCGTCTATATTCGGTGCGAGTTTTGTAGTTGGGGTTGTTTTGACTTTGCTCAAAATCCTCCTCTTCCCCACTAATATTATCAGACCCTAAACCGCTATGTCGGTAGTTGCGATTGAAGGTTTTGTCGGTGCTTTCGTAAGGGTCATGATCTTCTTCGTTTAGGTATGCCCAATCATTATTAATTCTTTCACCACCAAATCTCCTCACCCGACTTATCTTAGGTGTTTCGGAATAGGAATTTTTTTGATTGTTCGTTCTTTGGTCCATGCTAGCTAAGTATACTACATGCGGGAAACTTGCAGTTCTTCTCTAGCTTTACGTATCTGTAATAATTGTGAAGGGTCAGAGGTAATAATCTGATCCTCGGTGTAAGAAGCAATGACTTTAATAGCTACGTGTTTTAAGCCGGCAAAGAAGATGCCCTCCCCTACGTTTGATTCCAGTAGTAGAAACTTTTCTTCATCAGTGAGGTTGAAGGTTTTTTGAATATTATCGATAGCGGTAGCTGATTGTTTCATTAAAAACTGAATAGAGGAATTTGTGATCATCGGCACTCCATAAGGGGAGCGCAAGAAATCGTCCACGTCTTGAGTGATGGTAGCAATACCTAGATAATATTTACGACCACGTTTGGCGAGGCTGAATAGAAAAGAAGCTGTATCTTCTGATTTCATCATCCACCAAGCCTCGTCTATCACTAATAGTCGCTTAGCCATGCGTCGGCGGATTGATCCCCAGATGAAGTTGGTAATGATATACATCGCAATGGTCTTAAGCTCATCTTCCATGTCGCGAAGAGAAAAAACCACAAATTTTTGATTAATATCAACATTGGTCGGTTTATTCATAAAACCTGACCAGGTTCCAGAAGTGTATTTTTGTAGTCGGGTAATTAATGAGGCACTGCCATCCATGCCGGCCAATACCATTTCAAAATCAGAAAGTAGTGGCGGTTCTTGATCACTGAAGTCATTCTCGCTGGTTATATCTTTAAGAGCGTAAGTTTCTTGAATGGCTAGGTCGAGAACTGTCTCCTCTTCTGGGGATAGGCCACCAAGCATCAATCTAAACAAACCGATTAACTCAATAATGTGGGTGCGGAGGATATCACTAGGATTTTCATCAGCTTGTAGTGGAGGTAGGTCAAAAGGGTTGATGTGGTGGTCGGAGGAGAGTGAAATATTAAAGAAACGTCCACCAGTGGCTTCAGCCAAGTATTCGTATTCTCGTTCGGGGTCAAGAACGATCACTTCAGTTCCAAACATGAGCGAACGCAATATCTCAAGCTTTAGAGCATAAGACTTCCCTGCTCCTGAAGTGGCGAAAGTTACTGAGTTGTAGTTGGTTAATGAGAAACGGTCAAATAAAACCAAAGAGGAGTTGTGACGATTAATACCGTAAAGGATTCCGGTGTCAGAAGTGAGGTCGAAGGAAGTAAAGGGGAAGAAGCTAGAAAGCGGTGAAGAGTTAAATTTACTATGCACCATCAGTTTGTCGGATGCGATAGGAAAAATACTCTGTATACCATCTGCTTGCTGAAATAGAGCTGGTTTTATATAAACTAAACGAGAATCAAGAATCCCTTTAATTTCATTCTCGGCTTTATTTAGAGAAGCTTCATCGGTGCCGTAGATTGTTAAATACAAGCCAACATTAAACAAACGTTCTTCCGCTTGTTGTAATTTGTCGCGTAAGTCTTCTAGGTTGCGGTAAGCAGCTTCGAGCTGTGGGTCACGCACCTCCCCTTTTTCGGTTTTGATGTTGATCTGACTTTGCACTTCGGCCACCTTCTTTTGGAATTTTTTTAGAGTGTCAGCAGTGTCAACAGGGTGGATAAAAATAGAAACATCCATCTCTTTTTCAATGTTTAGGATAGGTTCTAACCAGCCGACATTTAAATAGTGTGGATAGGCCACGGTATAGAAAACCCGAGAGTACATACCGCTCATGTTTATGCCTTTGGGGGTAACACTGATAGCAGAAGGAGCTATAACGTCAATCAGAGTCATTAACTGATCGCTAACTTTCGGCTCTTGATTTTTATTGTTTGGCTGAAATTGGTCAAAAATACCCATATTGATAAGTTTAATTATTAAAAACTGGAGCGGATCCGGTATGGTCGGCTGGATTGTAGACATGATAGAAAAATTCCACTAAATCGTCAGAGTTTAGAGGGATGGTTCGAACACCGATTCTTGATAATCCCTGCTCCACCACATTGACTCGTTGTTCAAGTTGAATTCTCTGTTCCTCAAATCTCATTTCAGTTGGAGTCCCTGTGTTTGCTTTTGGAGTTGAGGAAAAAAGTGAAGTAAAACCCTTGGTGATATTTATTGGTGTTGGTGAGTAAGGTACAACCACAAAAAAATTCTTACTCATAATATCTACTTCACTGGTGAAGGTTTTGATAAATTCAATATATTCACGTAGCTGAATTCGCATTAAGTCGTTGTCTTGTTCGACTTCGCGAGACTTTAATAGCTCTAGGTAGGGTTCAATATTTAGTCGGCGGGACTGTACATAAATTTGGATAGAAAAATCTAGTGTATTTAGAAACACTTGAAACTGTGACAAAATAGCTTGCTGCTCGTCGGCTGACTTCAAGGCAAAGTTGACTGATGAGGCTAGTAAAACAGAGCACATTTGTCCGGATTTAAGTATAACTACTCCGTCTTTTATGTCTCGAACGGCAACAAAATCTTGTGAAGTGGCAGTGGTTTTTGGCATATTATTCTTTCTTTTGTAAGGCTTCTAATTCTAAACGACGAGCTAAGGAATTCACATTTCTACCAGGATTGGGACGAACAGATTGTTTGTCAGTCTCAGGAGTCTGTCTATCGATGGAGTTGGGGATGAACATATTTCGGTGGACTATCTCATTTTTCTTGCGCCATAAGTAGAGTTTGCTACTCCCTAAATAATTAAAAATCGCTTCAAGAAAAAAGGAAAAAGGTCGATTGTTTACTGGATAAAAAGCTAATGCTCCAGCTAATATAGCCAAAGGCAAGCCGATAAGTAAAAAGACAATAAACGGCGCGATAAAAAATAACACCACCCCCATACCGATTCCTCCACCTAAGTAAAGAAATTGACGCCAAGTTAGTGGACCGAAGATTTTATCCTCAATGTCAATAAATTGTGGTACTTCAAATTGCATAGTTAATATAAATATATTAACACGACGACCAGAGGATAAGGATTGATTGATTGTATACAATAATGGGGTAACAATTAAATAAAGGCGGGCGCTTAGCGCCCGCCTTTATTTAATTGTTACCCCAACGCACAGTGTCTGGACTCCCCTCCCCCTGCATTTTCTCATTTAAAATTGCAGACTGAGTACTGGTGTAGGTTTTGTCTTGGTCGATGGGTGTGATGGTTGATGTGGTGCGAATTGGTTCGATGGCATTAAGTACAGCTTCGGCTTCGGCGATGTCTTTAGAGATGTCGTTCTGATCAGTTTCTGCTCTATTAAATATTAATTGGCTAGTACTTTCTTGCATGATTCTAATCTCGGGTGGCAGAGCTAGAATCAAAGCCTCAGTCAGGAGTTTTGCATCTTGAAGTTTTAATCCACAATCACTAATTAGGTAGTTTGTTAGGTCAGATTTACTAATAAAGAAAAGTAGAAACATGGCAAAACCATTCTCGAAGACAATGTATTTATCTTCGTCAAAACCGTGTACCTTTGCCAAAGCCTCAGTTATTTGACTGGGGGAATTGCTTAGTACAAAAGCGCGATAGCTTGGATCGAGAGTATTTATTCTTTCTCTTATGATTTCATTTGTCATATTTTTAGGCTTTAGGAGCTTCTGGTGCTGAAGCGCTGTCTGAACTATCCTCAGCTTCTTTTTGTGCTTCAGACAGAATCTTCAATTCTTGTTTCTTCTTATCTTTTTTAGACTTGGCTGTTCCGTTGGCACCGTAGACACTGGTGATGGCCTGAGCTCCCTTTTGGTTTATTTCACCAACTGAACGTACTAGTTCGTGACCGAGTAAAGCCATAGCCGCAGCTGGTATAAGGACAGCCCCGCCAGTCATGCCGATAGCAGTTAAGGCACCAGCTGTTGCCACGCCGGATGCTACCCCAGCACCTATTTTAGTAGCCCGATTACCTAGAAATTCAGCATCACTATTTCTACTGTCACGGAAAGCAATAACACTTCCGTACTTAATTCTAGCTTCTTCCGCTACCATCTCACTCTCGTAAACCTTAATTGCTTCCTTGTGACCCTTGGTCGCCTTTTCTAAGGTAGTCTCGGCTTTCTTTAGGTCATTGTTTTGGAATTCGATTTCCCCTTGAATGGCCTCTTTCAATCTATCATTAGTTTCTTGAGCCAATTTTGTTTGAAGTGTCTTAATTTCTTTTTCTTTCTCTTTCACCTCTTTGTCTGATGTGGCTATTTCTTTCTCTAGCTCCTCAGCTTTGGTTTTGGCGTCAACGACTGATTTGCTGTTATTAATTTTATCTTTAACATCTGGTAAGTAGTTGCCGTCAGCGTCGCGAGTTCGTTTTTCTAGACTTTCAGCAAAGGCTTTGTCTTCCTTCTCCTTCTCTTTGATCATGGTAGTGTAACCACCAGCTTTTCCTTCTCCTATATCTAGTTTCTTGCCGAGGTCAAATGCTCTGCGAGTATCAAAAGAACTATCAGCCACTTTTCTACTTATGGCAATACCCCCTTTGCCTAAGCGAGTACGGTTCCACTTTTCATTATTTGATATTTTATTAGCCAAACGATTGGCTCCTGCTCCGGCGGTGCGTTGTAAAGCCCAGGCCGGCACACCAAACGCCACCTTCCCTGTTGTCTTTTTGGTAGTAGAAATCACGAAACCTGCCAAGTCACCGCCCATTTTTTGTGCCACAACCACAGCCGCAATGAGGAAGATACACATCATGGCAAAGAATGGGACAGTGGTAGCAAAGGTGCCCAATAATCCAGCTTCGGCCTCGCCGGTAAATAATTCTCGGAAAGAACCTTCACTATTTATTAGGCCAGCGTACTGTTGCATAACCACAAAAGCAAAGTAAAGCATCAAAAGATAAGCGGGTGCAAAAAAGGCGCGCGACAGGAAGCTCGACCAATACCGTTCGGAATAAGATGACAAGGCTGGGAAAACCCATCCCAAAAACATAATCGGTGACAAAATCATATATAGGTTCAGAACTACAAATCTGATCATGAGTAGTATGGCACCGGCGAAAAATACAAAGGCCATGATAATAAACATGATCATGGTAAAGAAGATGTAAGTGAAGCCACTAGCTTTTCCTTCAGCTAAGCTTTGTGCGCTTTGTAGATCGTCTTTGTAGATATTGGAGATGCCAACAATCTGGGCAAATTTATCAGACACTCGATACTGTTCCCCTACCGCATTACCAGCCACATGAAAACCTTGTGCTATCTGAGCCGCAGCGATATTTGAGAAATCAATAATAAACTTGGTAAAGAAGAGGCTGAAGTTTACTAGTAAAGCCGCGAGGATAATATGCACTAGCATCCGGCGTGCGTTTGTGTCTCCGGTATTAAGAATCATCTTGAAGCCGATATAGACCAATCCAAAGATAAAGGTGAGATTGAAAATGTCTCGTACTGTCTCCCAGAGATTTTCAACCGCAAAACCTAGACCTAAGCTTATGAATTGATTGGCAAAACCAACGGTGTACGTTTCAACAGCGACATTTAGCAACTGACCCGCTAGATAAACTAAAGTACCAAACACACCAACCACAAAAGTCCATAGTATTTCTTCCAGCCAGCCAGCTCTGGGGGCGCCGTTTGGTTCAGGGGCTCCTAGTACCAGTCCAGGTATTATTAATAAAGCCGTTGCTATTAGAGCCAAGATCCCGATATTTCTTTTGGTAAAAGTGAAAAGCATATTTTATTATCCTGGTGGTAATTCTAGTGTTTCCCAATTGCTAACAACAGTAGACCTGTCTTCGTCTGAAAATAGACGAGGAATATTAGGAATATTTCCGTCTCTAAGATCAATAAAATGTTGAAGAACTTGTACTTTTGGTATATTTGGATCGTTCCATTCCGCCGCTATTAAGTCCAGTTCGTCTTTTTGGTCACTTAGCATCGGTTGATATACTTCATCAATAAGTTCAACTTGTTCTCCTGCTTCAATTCCGTGTCTATCACGAGTTAAAGATCTAAACTCCAATTTGGGTCTGTGTGTATTTATGTCGTTTAAAGAATCTTTTACAACTTTCACGGCTGCATTAAAGATTGTAATGAACATGTTTTCCCATTGAGCAACTTCAGCGTTGATTTGTACGTCAGTGTGAAGTGTTCTGATGTTGTTGTAATCATTAATGATGCTTGCTATTGGTCTATCGCTAGTAGTTATGTCTGTGCGCACTTGATTTAAAGCGATTAGGTTGTTCCTCGTTTCTTCTAATAAGACTGTGGCTCTGTCGGCCTCTTTGAGACTTTCGGTGGTTCCCATAGTTGTAAGCATTGGTATAACAGATTCTAAAACAGTTACAAAATTTTGTTCTCTTTGAATTTGTGCATCGATCTCTGCAAATAGATTTGATTGTGCTTGTGTACCTATTTGACCTTGCTGAGCTTCCATTTCGGCCACTCCTTCTTGAGGTATTGTGTAGCCTGTATTACTACTCATACCCAGTAAACCATTGGCACCTGTAATAACAGTTTGAGCTAATTGACCGAGTAGAGCACCAAGGATTTCGTTTAGCTCATCAGCGGCAATCAAACTGCGACTACCTGCACTGAGATGAAAATTAAGATTCTCACTAATCACTTGCCCTGGAGTAGAAACCATGCATCTTTCCTTGGGAACAGCGGCCGTGGCTACTACGTCACAAATTTTGTTGGAGAAGAAACCGTTACCAAAATTTAATAATTGATTTTCATTTCTAATTGAGACGTTGGCATTCAGAGCCAATTGATTTTGAGCGGCTAAAAACTCACCGTAAGGGGTATAGGTTTGCGGTTGAGCACTAACTC
>JAGOSI010000034.1 GCA_018062385.1 Minisyncoccota bacterium | reverse complement strand
GCCGAAGGCGGGAATCCGAATTCATTGGCGAATTCATTGGCGAAAACGGGCGAAACAGCGTGGGCGTGCCTACGGCACGCCCACTCCTTGGTTGGTTCTCAACCGCTAAGTTCCATTTTGGTGCGCGGGAGAGGACTTGAACCTCCACAGATTGCTCTATTAGTTCCTAAGACTAACGCGTCTACCAATTTCGCCACCCGCGCGGGTGTGTAGGCAAGAGTATAGCATAAAATTAAAAGTTGGCGAGAGGCGCACAAATGAAAAAGCACCGGTCTTTTTAGGCTGGTGCTTTTTCATCTGTGCGCCTTCAAGGATTCGAACCTTGGACCGTCTCCTTAAGAGGGAGCTACTCTACCAACTGAGTTAAAGGCGCGTATGTGCCGAGAAGTTTACAATAAATTTTAGATTAAAACAAGGAGCGGAACTTGGTCACCTCGCTAAGTATTTTTGTTCGCCTCAGTCGGCTCCAAAAAATACTAAGCTCCTCGACCCCAGCCATTTTAATTCTCCAAGTATTCGAATTAAAATTACGCTTTTCAAGTCCCGTCTCATCAATACATAAATTAAGAGCAAACAACAAAAAGTTGTTTGCTCTTAATTTTGTGCCGAGGGCGGGACTTGAACCCGCACGCTTTTTTAATAGGCAAAGGATTTTAAGTCCTTCGTGTCTACCGATTCCACCACCTCGGCATGGTTCTGGGAATCGGTCACTCTCATGGCTATTTGTTTCGTCTTTGACTCACAACTAGCTCATTCGTTTGACCACAGCTCGCTGGTTTGTCGCTTTAGAAAAAAGCTCCTCACATCGCTCACTTTTCGATTCCCGACGCAAAGTGTATACACCTTGCTCCCAAGACTCACGAATAAAAATCATAAAAATGATTTTTATTCGTGAGTCTTGGGCGGGAATCGAACCCGCGCATGGAGGTTTTGCAAACCACAGCGTTTCCACTTCGCCACCAAGACTTAAATTTGTACACAATACTTTAACATTATTGTGTACGTAAGACAAAATTATTTCTTATTCTCAATCTCTCTAGCGATTTCGTCAATATTTTGGCGATGTCTTTCGCCGTAATCAACACTAAACTCCAAAAAGGGAATGATCTTTAGATTGCTCTTCTTTTTTACATAAGAGCGCAATTCACCACCGGTTCGCTTTAAAAAAGCGATAGCGTTATCTTCTTTGCCTTCTGGTATGGTGGTGAAAAATACAGTCATTCGCCGATAATCGGGTGATGATGTGATACGGGTGACGGTAATGAGAGGGTCGGTATTGGCCTCCTGCTGAATGAAGGCAGCGACTAACTCACGAATGAGAGACTCTACTCTTTGGTGACGATCGTACATAAAATTTAGGTAATTACAATATCGTAAGGCTCTAAATAATCTCCTGGGGCGATATCAGCTCTGGTTTCGAGTTGCATACCAAATTCACCCTCGTCAATTTTCTGAACATCAGATTTTTGCTGTTGAAGATTCTTAATAGTACCTTTACCAATCTCGATATCGCGGCGAGTAATTTTGACTTTCTGATTCATCTTGATATGACCTTCTTCCATTCGAGCGCCGATTACGTGGGTATTCTTCTGTACGCTAAAATGCTTGAGAATCTTTACCTTACCAGTGAAAATCATTTCTTCCATTTGTGGAGTGCGGTTTTTTAGAGCAGTGTTGAGCCAGTCAGATAGTTCGTAAATAATGTCAAAGGTGTTGATTTCTACACCTAATCGCTCAGCCAAATCAACCGCTTGTCTCTCTACTTTTACAGTAAAGCCGACAATAATCGCGTTTTTGGTGGCGCTGACATTTTGCACATCACTCGCGGTAATGTCGCCAACGCCAGTGTCAATCACTCGTACATTGATACGTTCAGAGGAGAATTTACTTAGCTCGTGTTCGATAGCTTCAATTGCCCCAAGAGCCCCAGCCTTGATGAGGATTGGTACTGTTGGTAAGGAAGATCTCACTTGAGCTACCACAGCCGGCTTTATAATTTGTGCCAAGGCTGCTTCAGCCTCCTTCTTGCTTTTAACTGTGTAGAAAGGAGAGCCAGCGGGAGGAATACCACTAAAGCCAACAATCCCGACTGGTGTTGACAAAGAGGCTTCCTTTATGGTTTTCCCCAAATAATCTTCCATAATCCGTACGGGAGCAAAGCAGTTTCCGGCTACCACAAACATACCACTTTTTAACGTTCCGTTTTTTATAAGTAGAGTAGCGGTGTTGCCACGTTTAGGATCTACTTTTCCTTCCAATACTTGTCCTGTTGCAGGGGCACTAGTGTCGCCATTTAGCTCGATCAGATCGGTGGCTAAAATAACTAAATCTAAAAGATCACTTATGCCTTCACCGGTCTTGGCTGAAATACCAATCCAAGGAATATCACCGCCCATTCCTTCAATGTAGATTTCGTTTTCAATTAAGCTGGCCTGAACGCGAGGGATGTCAGCGCTTGGCTTGTCGATTTTGTTGATGGCGACAATATAAGGAATATTGGCTTGCTTGATTGATTCTAAAGCTTCTAGAGTTTGTGGTTTTACGCCGTCTTCAGCAGAAACTACTAGGATAGCCACATCGGCTACATCAGCACCACGTAAGCGCATTTTTTGGAAAGCTTCGTGTCCTGGAGTGTCGAGAAAGGTGATAGATTCATCTACTCCATCTTTGGTTTTGTGGTTTACCACATAGGCCGATAGGTGTTGGGTTATGCCACCAGCCTCTTTGGCGGTGTTGTTGCTACTGCGGATGTAGTCGAGTAAGGTGGATTTTCCGTGGTCAATATGACCCATAACCACCACAATCGGTGGACGTTTGGTGAGAGTGCTAGTGCTGGCTTTAGTTTTTTTCATAATAATAAAATACAGTAAAAACGCCTATCTGGGCGTACTAATAATTAAAGTATTGCGAGTATAGCAGATATTTGCATATTTTTCACCTTATGTCATGATTTTGTTATGAATAAAAACTCTATAGAGAAAAAGCGGATTTATCTCGATAATGCGGCGGCTACCCCGATACGTCGGGAAGTGCTAGAGGCTATGATGCCGTTTTTGACGGAGGATTTTGGAAATCCGAGTTCGATACATGGAGAAGGCGTGCGCGCCAGGCGGGCAGTGGACGAAGCGAGGAGCTCTGTGGCGCGCACGCTGGAGATCAAACCTCAAGGTGTGATTTTTACTGGTAATGGCACTGAGAGCAATAATCTAGCAATTCTTGGACATATTAAATACCTACACAAGAAAGGTTTGGCTTATGCAGATATGGAGGTGGTAACTACAAAAATTGAACATCCTTCAATTTTAGGTGTTATGGATGAGTTGTCTGACTTAGGAGTGCAGGTTAAATTTGTGGAAGTAGATGAACGGGGAATAATTACTATTCCCGCACTCGAGGCGGTACTTTCACCAAAGACAGTTATGGTAACTTTTGCTTATGCAAATAGTGAGGTAGGAACAGTGCAACCAGTCTTGCGGTTGGTAAGAAGAGTTAGAAAGTATGAAGAAACAACAGGGAGGGAAATAAAAGTGCATCTTGATGCAGCGCAAGCGCCTTTATGGTTACCTTGTGCTTTCAAACAGTTGGGAGCAGATACTTTGGCACTTGATGCCGGAAAATGTAACGGTCCAAAAGGGGTGGGAGTTCTAGCTACTCGTAAAAATTTTAATCTTTTACCCATTGTACAAGGTGGGGGGCAGGAGAATGGATTGCGTTCTGGTACTGAAAATACTGCCGGCATTATTGGTATGTCAAAAGCTTTGGAATTAGCGCAGGCTGATCATGCTTCACGAGCTGAAACTGTAGCTAAAATTAGAGATGAGGCAATTGCTTATCTACAAGAAAAAATTCCGGCGGCGGTAGTAAATGGTGGAAAAGGAGAAGATAGATTAGCTAACAATATTAATTTCTCGATTCCCGAACTTGATACTGAATACGCGGTGATTTATCTAGATACTCATGGAGTAGCTTGTAGTACCAAGAGCGCGTGCGCGGGCGCGGGTGGCGGGGAGAGTTTGGTGGTAAAAACCATCACCGGTGACGCCACCCGCGCCCGCTCTACCATCCGCTTCTCACTCAGCGAACAAACCACTCTTGATGATATGAAATATGCGATTGATGTTTTGGTCGAGTATTGCGAGAAGATGAACTTAGTATAGGTATGTCTTATCTTGAAAAACAAATTGAGCGGTTGCTGGTGGAGAAGTATGAAGGCGCGGAAACCGAAGGTTTCCGCGCCGACCGCGACCGTCTAAAAGCCGGTGAGCCTTATGAATACGTGCTTGGTTACGCAATTTTTTTAGACACAAAAATTGATTTATCTTTTAAGCCGATGATTCCTCGACCAGAAACGGCTTTTTGGGTAAAGCGAGCGATTGAGGAATTGAAAATTAAGAAAGAAAATTTGCGTTTAGCTGATACTTTTTCTGGTGCTGGAAATGTGGGGGTGGAATTATTAAAAAATATTCCTAATGCTACGGTAGATTTTTCTGAGCTTGACCCTCATCTTAAAGCGCAAATTGAAAAAAATATTTTAATAAATAATATTGACCCTGGTCGAGCTAAGGTTATTACTGCTTCCGATATTCAAGGACTGACAGGGAAGTACGATGCGATTTTTGCTGTACCGCCCTATGTACCGTACGAAGCTTTGCCAGATTTAGATCCAGAAATGATAGATCATGAGCCACATTTAGCTTTCTTTGCTCATGATAATGGTCATGAATTTCACAAAATTCTTATCGAAGAAGCTTATGATTTATTAAATGAAGGTGGAACTTTATATATGGAAGCCGATATGGATCATAATGAAGCTATTGCTGAAATGGTAAAAGGTATTTCTTGGTCAAAACTAGAATTTTGGCCTGATCCTTATGGTGCGACCCCGAATGTGGTGCTTAGGAGGGGAAAAAGAGGATTTTTACTCCAAAGATTTCAAAAATAAACCTGAAGATAAATTGTGGTTGGTAGGAATAATTGTGGAAAGGTTTAGATACTCACAAACAGCTAATACATGTAAAAGGGTAATATCGACACCCCAAGTATAGGCTGGTTCTGGCGAAAAGAATTTTTCTCTTTCACTATAAGGTAATAAAGCTAGTTTATTTAAAATAATTTCTATGGTTTTGACATCAATCATGAGAGGGTGGTTTAGGTAGTTGGTGGTTGTGCTGGGTAAATTTAATTTAGGTAATATTTCAGTAAAAAAATCCAAAGCAATGGTACTGCCAAGAATTAAATGTTGTGATTGGTGAGAGATATTTTTTAGCGGAATTAGAGCGTTGAAAATATGTTGTTTAGCAGACAGTAGTCCTTCTGGTGTTGGGTTATTTTCATCAATGTAAGCTGTGCGAATGTTATAGGTACCAGTGGGGAATAAAAAATATTGGTCAGGGGTATTTTCTTTATTGCCAACAACTATTTGTGTACTGCCGCCACCAACATCTAAAGTGGCAACAGGGAGATTTTTAAAATCATGTATAACAGCATTAAAAAAGAGTCTTGCTTCTATTTCTTGATTCAATAATTCTGGCTCGATGGAGGTTTGTTGTTTTATCTCTATTAAAACCTCTTGACCATTGTCGGCTTTGCGTAAAGCTTCAGTGCCGATAGTTTGTAATTCATATTGTCCAAATTTATCCATCTCCGCTACGACATTTTTTAGAGCATTGATGGTGTTGACGATGGGAGTTTTCTGTATGCAATTATCAATCCAGTCACGACCAAGAGCTGTACGAATACTGGTTTTGTATAAGACTTTCATTTCATTAGATGATGTGTATTCACGTAACTGGACCTTTACTTTTAAGGTGCCAATATCAATCAAGGCAATTTTTTTGGGATACATAATGATGTTTAAAATGGGTTACGGTTAAATAAAAATTCACTCGTCTACACTAAAGTAGACGAGTGAAAAAGACTTATACTTCTGGTCTTAAAAAGTTTCTGTGAATCTGTGGTGTTCTTATTGCGAACTCACTCAATTTATCAATTAATTCACACATTGGACTACTAATCACTAATTTTTTTCTACCACGAGTAGAAAATTCTGAATGACAATGCTCGCATTGATGTAATTGATGTGGTGTGTAAGCTAACTCCTCTACGTCACAGTGCGATTTTTTGCAATGCGGACACGTCAGGGATACAAAACTATCATTTGATAGATGAGGTAGAGCTGATTGAGCCATCCAGAGGCGTACTGCTTCTGGATTTAATTCCACACCATCAATTGTAACGGTTTGAAATGTGTCATCAACTAATATTGCACCAGTATCAGAATAACAGTGAACATGAATACCATGTTCTTCCATTTTTGTTGAAGTCCATAATATTGCCTGATTAGATCCCCATATTCTAATACCTCCAAGATAATCAGCTTGTTTAATATCAAGTCTCTTCTTTTTGGCTGGTACTGTGGTTCTGAAAATCTCACCATCATTACACAGTTGTTTCATTGCCATCAATGGATTCCCGATGCCTTTGCTGGTATCGTAAAACTCTCTGCCACAGGCTGCACACAGATGTTTTTTGTGCACATGGACAGAAAACCAATCTTTATCGAGATGTAGTGTTTGGCAATGATTACATGACACCACCTTCATGGTTTTATTAAAGATTAAAGACACCATATAATACACAGCTGATAAGGCATCTATTGTATGGTGTTTACCTTCAATATCCTCAAAAATCACTCTCTTGTAAGTTCTATCTATCACTTTTTTCCCTTCGACTTCTGATCTGGCGTGTACATGAATTCCCTAGATCAATCGGATACTTTGTTGTGTCATAGATAGGTGGTACTGCACCCCAAAGTGCTACACCTCCTGTGAATTCTGTAGGGATAATACGTAAGATTTCTTGTTCAGAAAGTACAGGTGTATTTGAAGCCTCGCATTTCTCCAATCGGACACTACCTTTGTATGCAGGTGCTTGATGTTCCCTGCACTAGTAACGTACGTTACTTTGTCGATTTTTACCAACTGCAAATATATTACAAGGATTAGTTTCCATCACTTTTCTCCTAGTTGTTGAGTGAACTTTGTCCGTAGAAAACTGTAACAAACTACTGTTATAAACACAAGATTCGTTATTTTCTTTCATTTTTTAATTGTAACATATCTACATAACGAAAAAAGTAATGTGCAAGATTTGCACATTACACTGCATTTTGACAAACTAGCAAGGATTTCTTACAAGTTCAAAGAAAAGATATGTAATTCATGCAGTAGCTTATCATTTTTTGATAATATTTGACTTAATGCTTTTTTAGTTGCAATATAGCAAGACGAGACATGTGCCATAGTTGTCTGAATTGTTAGTAACACTGAATTTTCTAACTTATGGATTTTGTATCGTATAATTAAATTGTATATGCCTAATTTTCAAAATTTTACATCAAAAGCTAAAGA
>JAGOSI010000005.1 GCA_018062385.1 Minisyncoccota bacterium | reverse complement strand
GTCTGATATCAATCGAGTAGCTCTGATGATGGAACAAAGCGCTATGCGACACGGTCGACCTCGACAGGAAATTGAAGATGAAATTTTGGCTCGGTATGTGAAAGAGTCGGTCTTACCAGTGTAGGTTATGATATTATCTAGAGAATAATTATGGAAAAACCAAAGCTAGAATTAGTTGCAAATAATGCTAACACTGAAATTTTAGATCAGTCTGCCAATTCCAACGGTAGCTTGGATGAGGCTTATGAACAAGTTTATTTAAATAAAAAACAACCGATTACTCAAGCTGAAGCTTTGGCAATAGAAAAAGTGGACGAGGAAGTTTCTGAAAAAGAAAATCTTATCCAAGTTGAAGCCAATGGTTATGATCAATCAGAAAAAATGAAGACTGATGATTTTGAAACCTTAGAAGAAGTTGAGAAAGCTTTTTCGGCTGCTAAAGTAGTTTTTGTAGAATTGTCCAAACATTCCGATAATGAGGTTGAAAAAGTGGTAGGAGAACGAACGATCCATCTTTTTGAGGATAATCATGAACATGATAAAAATATAGCCAAAAAACAAAAAGAAAAATATCTTCAGTACTTACATTTGTGTGTGGATCGTTTAAAGGAAGGATTGACTAATTCTTTGGTGTCAGAAGATGAATCTGAAGAGGTGAGAGAGGAAGTGGAGAGTGTTGTTGATCTTGAACCTAAAGAACAGTCTGTTGTCGCGACAGAAAAAATTGAGGAAAAAACTGACACATCTTACGAAATTGCCCGAGCAGAACTTTTGCAAACTAAAAAAGACTATCAGGTTAAAAAAGAAGCTTATGATCAAGCTTTGGATAATTATTATCGAGAAGAAGCTAATGCTTCCTTGTTTAAAAAAGCCGGAAGAAGTCTTTTTGGTTTTCAGCCAGATTTACCTCAGGGGTTGAAAGACTTAGAAAAAGCTTACAAAGATCAAAAAAGTCTTTATGCCAATAGTTTAAATTTTGCTTTAACCGAAAGAAGTAAACAAACTTACCAAAGTTTTAAAGATGAAAATGGAGTTCTAATTAAGCCAGAGAATCCTTTAGAAAATAAGTCATATGAAATCAGTGCAGATTCAAGTAAAATCGCTTTTGCAAGAAAGTTTATCTTAAAGCCAAACGAAGAGTTGCTACAAAAGCAGGAAGCCGTTGCTTTATCTGAAGCACAGAAATCACAGATGAACCGTATTCTTGGACTGATGAGTAAAAACAAATGGGCGGTTAGAGCTGGAGTAGTGACTTTGGCTGGATTGGCTGGTGCTGCTACTGGAGGTCTGGCAGCTTTTGCAATGGGAGCTAGTTTGCAAGCAGTAAAAATCGCCGGTGGTGCTTTTGCTGGTACGGCAGCCGCTGGAGGTGTTGGTAGGTATAAGCAGATCGGAGTCAACAAAGCCATAAGGGAAGTAGAAGCTACTACCGAAAATATTCAGAAGAACTTCTCGATAACCAATTTAAATAAATTAGAAGATGAGCTTCTAAGTGCTCAAAAAATCAAAGATGAAAAAATTAGAGAGCAAAAGAAAGCTAGCATAATCGCAGCTGTGGTAGCTGGTGGTGCGGTTAGTGGTGCTTGGCATATGACTGATAGTGCGGAGGTGATTGCAGATGCTTCACAAAAAATCAATGATGTGTCAGATGAGATGGGTAAGGTGGTTGATAGTGCTTGGAAGAATAACTCTGCCTTTACGGATCTTATCGGTGGCGAGGCATCTTCAGCCCCCAGCTATCAAGGTGAGGTTGCAGAGAGTCCAATTAAAAATGAAGTTACTAATGCTTGGAATCTTCCCGCAGAAAACACTGATACTTTCAAGTTGCCAATCTCAAAGGAGATATCTATACCAAATTATGGAATGGATGGAACAAAAACTTTTGAGGTAATTCTCCAAGATGTCAAGTTGTCATCACCCAATAATTTGTTGGAGGTTTTAAACGCGTCAGAAAGAGAGGTAGTTGATAAATTTATCCGTTTGGCTAGTGCCGATCTATTATCGGCCCATCCAAACATGTCAGAGTCGGCTTTAGAAAATCACTTGTTTAATAGATTGCAAAATCAATATAGTAATACGTCATGGTGGAATGAAGCAAAAATCACAGCTGTAGACATTGGTGAAGTTAAGCTAAATGTTTTAGAAAAGGGTAATGTGGTTGATGTTCCGGCTGATGTAGAAAATATTTCTGAATTTTCTGACGCGACCACCTCCTCTTTTGGTGATGAGGAAAATATTGAAACAATTGGTAAGGGTTTGGAATCCATCCATGAATACACTGTCGCTAGGGGTGATACTTTGTGGGATATTACAGAAAGTACCTTTGATCAAGAACTAAAAGGTTTAACAGAAGCAGAAAGAAACCAGGTCCTTGTTTATTTGTTGGAAAAAGCTCGTACTAATCCTGAGCTATTAGAAACATTAAATTTAAGAAGTGGTGATATTGAGATGATCTACCCAAAAGAAGTAATCAATATTGGTCCTTTAGGAGAGGAACTTAAGAAGTTAGTAGAATTGCAAAGATCTGGCGATCTGCCGGATTATTCTAGACAGGCAACTTTAGAAATTAAAACTGATAATGTAGTTGAAAATCGAGTGCCGATTAGTTTTACTGGCGTACGCTCGCCGATTGATATTCCTGATGGAAAAGTTTTTGCTGTACCATCTGAGGTGATATTAAATACTCCACCACCAATTACTCCACCCAATTATTTCCATGATAATCCTTTGGATACTTTAGATCGTGGTGAAAATATTGTTGCCACACCAGAAAAATTCCCTGAGCCACCAACTTCTCAGAATGGTAATTACTTTGATACTCCAGCTTATAAAGATCGCATGCTTGAAGTCTTTGGTACTGAGAAAAATTTCAAGTTAGCTTTCAATAATCGTATTTCTGATATAGAGAGTAAAACCTATGATGCGTTTACTCGAGGTTTATATGATAGTCCATACCCTTTGCTAAAAACAATGACTCTAGAACAAATTGAAAAATTTGATAGTCGTGACTCTTTGGATATTCGAGGGGATCTAGGTTCAAACATAAAGTATGAAACCTACTTGGCTTGGGTGCAAAAAATTAAAGACATTCAAGCGTCAGGAGTGCCGTACCATCCCGAGACAAGATTGTCCGACTTATTCTCTCGTTATGTAGTTGAGGAGATGGCCGAGCGAATTAACGCTAAAAAGTAAAATATGAATAATAAATTATCTTTACAATTAAATGATTACCAAAGTGCTGAAGCAATGATGTTTACAGAGGAGGTCGGCACTTTGGTTTTTCAAAGTGCCTTAATGAAATACTTAGCTTCCGAATCTGATGAGGTGACGCGTGAATTTGAAACCTACATAAATTTACAAGTTGGTTCAGAAAAATTTATTGAAAATCTTTGCACAAAATATCCCACCTTCGGCGAAATTTTAAATTTTGAAATGATGGCTTTTAAATCCGAGTTAGAATCTTTATAAAAGATAATTCACAACTTGGATTTAATTTAAGCTGTGTTCTTTTTTATATAATGTTATGATTACAAAGTTATGGATAGAAATAGTTCTTTAGCTCTGGGCTACGATTTTAAATCTAAGGCAGGAATTACTGCTATTTTGGTAGCACTTCGTAAAAGCGAAATTTCCTCAGCGGAAAAGAATGAGCTCCGTGATCTAATATTTCTATACACAAGTGGCGGTGGTGATGAATCAGTTCGTATTTCTCTCGAACAAAAATTAAAAACAAAAAACATCAAACCTGTAGTAGCGGAAGTTGCTCCGGCACCGCAGGTTCTAGAATTTGGCACTTTCCGTCCAGTGCCAACTTTTAAGAATCCTGAAGTAATCTCACCGGTAAGCAAGAATGCAAGTCCTTCGATTGCAGAAACTGTTGTGATTCATACTCAAGCTCCAAGTGCTCGAATAGAAAATTCAAAGATTGAAGAAGTTATAACTGTCTCTACTCAGTCCGCCTTGCCAAAAGTAGAAGAACAGATTGTTGTTCCGTCGGAACCTAAGCCTGTTGTACCTAAGCCGGTACCACAATTGGTAACTCCAGTCACGCCAGTTTCTCTTTCCAATCCTATCTCTATCAATCGTGCTCCGGTGGAGGAAGTTTCAAATCCAGTACCTCAACAACAACGTATGCCAGAACTAAAAGTGTCAGCGCCACATGTTGATCCTGTGCCAGTACCAGTTCCTCGTTCGGTTATTCCAATTATTAACACAAAGTATTTAGATCGAATTAGAGAAATTAAATCCGATGTAAACAATAAAGTTGGCAATCCAGTAAATCTTGTTGATATTGATAATCAGGTTGGTCGTGAGTATATGAACGCGCTTCTTGAGGCAATGAAGCGTTTAAATGGTGGTATAGCCGGAGATTTGGAAATCGCTATGCAAAGATTGGAGACTGCGTATGTGGCAGTAGAAAAAGTAATCAGTGCCAGGTCAGTCACACCAGAAGTTTTAAAGCCGGTAGTAAATATTCCAAAACCAGAAAAAGCTCCTGAACCAACAGAAACAAAAACAGCTGAGGTCACACCTTCAGTTTTACCAAAGATGCCAGTTGTTCCAGCAGAATTACCGGAAGATATAGTTATTCCTAAAATGACGCCACGAGCGGTCGGAGAACAGTCTCTGCCTTTGGTTGATATTGGTGCTCCAAAACCTGTCGCTCCAATAAATTTAGCTAGTGTAGCTGAAACAAATTTTGAAACTCCAGTAGAAAAACCATTGGCTAAAACTCCAAACAAACCTGATTCATTAATTCAGTCACCCTATACAAACAAACCTATTAACACTGAGTCAGAAACAGACCCCGTAGATTTGGTACCTAGTAGAGCTGAAAATAGAATCCCTTCGCTCGCTGAGGAAAGGAAGATGCCAACTTTCGATGATGTGCCGGCGGTTTTACCAACCAATGCAAAGGAGATTGAAAACCCTCTCTATACTAGCGAAATTGACGCTGGCCTAGATCAGCTTTTGTCCGATTGGTCCTTATTCAAAAAGAGTGGATTGTTTGGCAATGGGCCAAAAGGGAGAGAACATCCTTTGTTTAAGAAGATTTCAAATCTTCAAATCCCGCTACTTTTGGCTGGTCGCTTTGAAGGAGCTAATCAAGAAATTAGACAGAGCATCACAGATTACATGAATGGTTGGCGTTATGAACAAGGAATTATTTATGAACAAGGAGAGACTTTTGAAATCTATTTACGTCGCGTAATAAGACATATTATTGATTTGCAAAAACGACGAGTTACAGCATAATAGAGCTGTGATTACTCATCATTCCTACGTCATTTATTCTGTTTCTGATTTAGATAAACTGGCAACAGATTTTATTTCTGCGCAAAATTTTTCCGACGTAACCAATATTGAGCTGGAATCATTTGGAATTGATGATTCTCGAAACCTGATCAAATCTGCCTATCGACAACCAGCTGGCCAGAATGAAAAGAAGTTAATTGTGGTGAGGGTTGGTTCTTTTACTTTGGAAGCCCAACAATCTCTTTTGAAGGTTTTAGAAGAGCCTCCATTATCGACAACCTTTCTGTTTTTGTTGCCAAGCGAAAATTCCGTAATACCAACTCTCAAATCTAGATTTCTTGAATACGCCAGAGAATTTGAAAATGTGACCGATGTTGTTAATGAAAACTTTGCTGAATTTTGCGCTTTAGGCTATAAAGACCGACTGGCTTTGATTGTAAAAAGACTAGACAAGGATGATACTCTGTGGTTGAAGGATATAAAATACGGCTTGGCAGAAATGTTATCTAACTCTATTCAAGTTCTAAAACCTAGTCAGAGAAAATCTTTGGCTATAGCAATTGAGACGCTAAATACTCGGGGGGCGTCAAATAAAATGCTTTTAGAAGAAATAGCTCTCACCATACCTTTCACTGCATAAATACTGCATAAAAATAAGAAAGTGTTAAACTATAGAAAATAAGTATAATTTTGATATGAATACGGAAATGAAACAAAAGTTTAAGGAGGTAGTAGAGTGGTTGAATAAAGAATATGCTGGCGTTAGAACTGGTCAGGCCAGTCCGGCGCTTTTGGATAATGTTAAGGTAGAAAGTTATGGTACTTATATGTCTATTCTACAATTAGGTTCTGTCAGTATCGAAGATGCGAGAACTTTGCGTGTCTCAGCTTGGGATAATAGCCAAGTAGTGGCCTTGGAAAAAGCTATTCGTGAAGCAGACCTTGGTATTTCGGTGGTAACTGATTCTTCTGGTCTTCGTGTCATTTTTCCTGAACTAACCAGTGAAAGACGAGCTCAATTATTAAAGTTGGCCAAGAGTAAGTTGGAAGACGCTCGTATTTCTGTGCGTGCAGTCCGAGATGATGAGATGAAGGAAATTGAAAAGCAATTTAAGGCCAATGAAATTGGTGAGGATGACAAATTTACTTTGAAAGACAGTATCCAAAAAGCGGTAGAAGAAACCAATAACAGCCTCGAGTCATTATTTATAAACAAAGAGCGCGAGCTGCAAAAGTAGTATGTCTATTATTTTGTTTTTATTAGTACTATTTGTACTAATTTTGGTGCATGAGTGGGGTCATTTTATTGTTGCCAAAAAGACCGGCATGCGTGTTGATGAGTTCGGTATTGGTTTTCCTCCCAAATTATACGGAATTAAAAAAGGCGAAACCGAATATACTTTCAATGCTTTACCTATCGGTGGCTTTGTTCGTATTTATGGAGAAAATCTAGAAGAAATTCCCGATGATGAGCCAGAAAAGATCAGAGCTTTTGGCTCAAGGCCAAAGTGGGCTCAAGCTTTAGTTTTGATCGCTGGAGTGGCAATGAATGTTATTTTTGCTTGGTTCTTGTTCTTTATCACTTACATGATTGGCATGCCTACTGCAGTAAGTGAAAATGAGGCTTCGCCAGAAGCTGTGCTTTATGTATCGGGAACAATACCAAACGGACCGTTGGCTGAAGAGCTGTTGCCTGGTTCGGAGATTGTTAGTGTGACGGCTGGAGATGATGTCTTGCAAGATCCAAAGCCTTCAACTTTTACTAATTTTGTCCAAGAGCACGCCGATCAAACTCTAAGTATCAGTTATATTCACGGAACAGAGAGTGGTGTGGTAGAAGTTGTTCCAGTTAAAGGTTTGATTGCTGGACAAGAGGATAGGGCTGCGGTTGGAGTCTCATTAGCTATGGTGGAAAATGTCGAACGATCATTTTTTGAAGCGCTCGGTCAGTCATTTATTGCTACTGGTGAAGGATTAAAGAATATCACAATCGGACTTTGGGCTTTATTAGTCGGAGCCTTTACTGGTGAAGCTGATTTATCACAGGTGGCCGGCCCGGTCGGAATTGTGGGAATGGTTGGAGATGCTGCTGATTTTGGTCTCGTGGCCCTACTGACTTTTACTGCAATTATTTCTCTTAACCTAGCGATAATCAATTTATTGCCAATACCTGCTCTTGATGGTGGGAGATTATTATTTGTAGCGATCGAAGCTGTGACTAGAAAACCAATTAATCCGGCTTGGGCGGGACGATTGAATTTGATTGGATTTGCCTTATTGATGACATTGATGATCGTGGTCACTTATAACGACATTGTGCGAATCTTTACCAACTAATCTTATTGCAGTATGCGACAAACAAAACTATTCACCAAAACTAGAAAAGAAACTCCTTCTGACGAAACGGCTAAAAACGCTCAGTTGTTAATCCGTGCCGGATATGTTTATAAGGTAATGGCTGGTGTTTATGCTTACACCCCTCTTGGACTTAAAGTGTTGGAAAATATCAAACAGATTGTCCGTGAAGAAATGAATGCTATTGATGGACAAGAACTGATAATGACTAGCTTGCAGTCACCCGAAGTTTGGCAATCAACCGGTCGTTGGGATAACGAAGCGGTGGATGTTTGGTTTAAAACTAAATTGCAAGACGGTACTGAGCTAGGTTTAGCTTGGTCGCACGAAGAAACAATTATGGCTATGGTCAGTAACTACATTAGTAGCTATAAGGATCTGCCGTTTAGCGTTTATCAATTCCAGACTAAGCTCCGCAATGAACTGCGGGCCAAAAGTGGCATTATGCGTGGTCGGGAGTTCGTCATGAAAGATATGTATTCGCTACATGCATCAAAAGAGGATATGGATGCCTATTACGATAAGGTTATCGGTGCCTATAAAATAATTTACGAGCGATTGGGCTTAGGAAATGATACCCACGTTACTTTTGCGGGTGGTGGAGCTTTTACTAAATTCAGTCATGAGTTTCAGACTGTTTGTGAAGCTGGTGAAGATATTTTGTATATAAACCAAGAAAAAAATATTGCCGTCAATGAAGAGGTGTTGGAAGATGCAACCAAAGAACTAGGTGTTGCAAAAAATGAATTAGTGCCAGTCAAAAGTGCTGAAGTAGGAAATATCTTTAAGTTCGGTACTGAAAAGGGAGAGAAAATGAATGTCACTTATAAAGATGCTGACGGTATCGATAAGCCAGTCTATCTAGCTTCCTATGGAATTGGAATTACGAGAGTAATGGGTGTGTTGGTAGAAAAATTTTCCGACGACAAAGGAATCGTTTGGCCTAGTAGTGTCTCGCCGTACAAACTACACTTGGTTGGTTTGAATCGCGAAGACGCTGCTATATGTGATTTTACTGATGGTATCTATGATGCCTTGACTGAAAAAGGAATAGAAGTTTTATATGATGATCGAGAGGTGCGAGTAGGTGAAAAATTCGCCGATAGTGATTTGATCGGTATTCCGTATCGGGTGGTGGTTAGTAAGAAAACTAAGGAAGAAGGGAAGTTTGAAGTGATTACTCGAGCTACGGGAGAGGTCAGATATTTGTCGGAAGAGGAATTGTACGGTGATTTTGATAGTGACCCTAATACGTAGTACAATTGTAAATCAATGAGTTTTCTAACCAAAAATTTGAACAAGTTTTTGTCAGTGGTTTCAACTGATATTGCTATTGACCTAGGAACAGCTAATACCTTAGTGTATGTAAAAAATAAAGGTATTGTCCTAAATGAACCGACCATTGTAGCGGTTAATAAAAAAACCGGACAGTTAGTGGCGGTTGGTCAGGATGCTAAAGCTATGCAAGGACGCACTCCACAGCATATCGAAGTGGTAAGACCTTTGGTTGATGGGGTGATTTCTGATTTTGAGGTAACAGAGGAGATGTTGAGTTATTTAATAAATAAGGTTCAAGGGGATGTAAAATCTTTTATTGCTCCTAGAATGTTGATTGGAGTTCCCTCTGGAATTACGAATGTTGAAATGCGAGCAGCACGTGATGCGGCCAAAAACGCCGGCGCCCGTGATGTGTTTTTGATTGAGGAGCCGATGGCAGCTGCGATTGGAGCTAAGCTTCCGGTTGGAAAGGCGGCCGGAAATATGATTATTGATATTGGCGGTGGTACGACCGATATTGCGGTTATTTCTCTAAACGGAATTGTGGTCGCTAAAAATTTAAGAATTGCTGGAGATCACCTAAACGCTGCTATCTCATCTTATATCCGTGACCAATTTAAGGTATACGTGGGAGAAAAAACTGCCGAGGAGGCCAAAATCACTTTAGCCTCGGTAAAGTTTGATGGTAGTAGTAATGAAATGGTAATTAGAGGTCGAGATGTGATGACTGGTCTGCCGCGCGAAGTAATCATTACTGCCGGAGACGTAAAGGACGCGGTGGCCGGACAAATAGACGCCATTGTTGAATCAACCAAATCAGTTTTAGAAAAAACTCCACCCGAAGTGATGGCTGATGTCATGCAAAGAGGAATCCATGTTTGTGGCGGGGGAGCCTTGATTCCAGGTCTGGCCGTACTACTGGAGGAGAGTTTGCAGGTGCCAGTAATAATCGTTCCGGACCCGCTTCGTTCGGTAGTGCGAGGAGCAGGTATTGTGATTGAAAATTTTGAACAATATGAAGAAGTACTCATCGACAATGAAGGCGAACTATCCCCGTACCTCGCATAAAAAGCGTCGGTGGTGGTTTATCGTTTCTATTTTCTTGGTAATAACCGGATGGTTGTTACCTTGGCTTTTTTCTAAGGTGTCGGCAGTGGTTTTGTATCCCTTTCATGCCACAACTGCTTGGGTAAAAAATTCTGACGGAGTTATTCCTAGCTATTTACGTTCTCGAGGAGAATTGGTATCTGAGCTTGAGATGTTGCGAGCAAAAGTGACAACTGAAACTGGAACTCAGTTATCAATCAACCGTCTCTTGGATGAAAATATGCAGTTGAGAGCCTTGTCTAGTGTAGGTACTACAAGCAAACGTTTAATGGCACGCGTTATCGCTCGCCCTAATAGTCTGGCTTATGATTTAATGCAGATTGATCGCGGATACGATCATGGTGTTAATGTTGGTGTGCCGGTCTATTCGGGTTTGGACTCGGTGGTGGGAGTGGTGGTCGAGGTTTCGGCTAAATATTCGTTTGTAGAGTTGTTTACGACGCCGGGGTTTGAATCCACAGCCTACATTATTGGACCAAATGTTTTTAGTAATTTAGAGGGAATGGGAGGAGGGGTGGCGAGGGTAAAATTACCACAAGGAGTACCGCTTGACGTCGGTCAGTTGGTTTTGTTGCCGGGAGTATCTAGTGGTGTGTACGGTGAGATTGTGTCGGTCGAAAATCATCCCACTCAACCAGAACAGTATGGATATGTGACGCCACCAATAGCTATCAATAATATTTTCTATGTGTCGATAGATAATGAAGCAGTTCAGCCAAAAACCGAATATGTCATTGAGGAAAGTATTAAAAATTCTATGCATCAAAAACTACTATTAAGTGACTCCATGATAGATTCCATTTCGGCTAGGTTAAAAGCTGAAACTGCTAGTTCTACTGCGACCAGTACTGAGGAATTAGAGACATCTGAAGTCAGTTCTTCAACTTCCGAAAATAATTAATATGCTACGACTATTATTATTGCTTTCAATAACTACTCTAATCATAACCCCATTGTATATTTTGGCGATACCTCTAGGTCTTTGGTATATGTTTCGTTTTACTGGCTATGAGTTGATTATCTTAGCTGTCTTAGTGGATGGTTATTTTGGAGCGTTTAATACATTGCCAATTATCAGTATTTTGACTATCGCTTTGGTTTTTTTAGTGGACTTATTAAAACCATCTTTATTGATGTATACTAAAACTGATGAGATGGTTTCGTAAAAAAAGACAGACTCAAGTTGAAGTGGATGAGGTCTTATTCGACGCTACCAATATTCTTGGTTTAGACCTAGATCGACTGGAAGGAAAACGAGAGTTACCAATTGCCAACAAAAGTATCTACAAAGTTGGAGTGGTTTTTGTTTTGGTAGCACTTTTCTTTTTAGGTAAAGTTTATGATCTTCAGGTGATTAACGGTGAGAAATTGTTTGCGATTGCAGAGTCTAATAGTGTTGATCGAGACACTATTATCGCCGAACGCGGAGTAATTTATGATCGAAAAGGAGAGATGGTAGTTTGGAATGAGGTGGATCAACGTGGTGTTCACGATTTTCCTATCAGAGCTTATACTGATCGTTTAGGGCTTGGGCAAGTGCTGGGTTATGTAAGTTATCCAAAGAAAGATAATCGCGGATTTTACTTCCGAACTGAATATATAGGTAGAAATGGTGTTGAAGCTGCTTACGATGAAGTCTTAAAAGGAAAGAATGGTAGCAAGATTGTGGTGGCCGATGCTTTAAATAATGTCATTAGCGAACATGCGCTTGATTATGCTGTCTCTGGGGACCCTCTCTATCTATCAATTGATGCTGAATTATCTGAAGCGATGTATCAGATTATCTCGACATCAAGTGCACAGGCTGGTTTTCGAAGTGGAGCGGGGGCGATTATGGATGTAGAAACAGGCGAGCTGATTGCCCTCACTAGTTTCCCTAGTTATGATCCGGAGATAATGGCTGACGGACATGAGGTTGAAATTATAAATTCTTATAACCAAGATGATCGACTACCATTTTTAAATAAGGTAGTGGGCGGGGCTTATACTCCAGGTTCGATTGTAAAGCCATTTGTGGCTTATGCAGCTTTGTCGGAGAAGATTATTGATCCTAATAAGGTTATAGTCAGTACTGGAGAGATTGTAATTCCTAATCCCTACAACCCAAGTAATCCATCACGCTTTACTGATTGGCGTGCTCATGGAGCGATGACTATGCGCGAAGCGATTGCATTTTCGTCCAACGTTTATTTCTACACAATTGGTGGTGGCTATGGTGATCAGAAAGGCTTGGGAATTACCAAAATGTCAGAATACTATCGTAAGTTTGGCTTAGGTTCTACAACTGGCATAAATATTGCTGAAGAGCAGGCGGGGGTTGTGCCGGACCCTGCTTGGAAGAAGAAGGTGTTTGATGATGATTGGCGTTTGGGTGATACCTATTTTACTTCTATCGGACAATTTGGTTTTTTGACTACTCCAATTCAAATGCTTCGTGCTTACTCAGCTTTAGCTAATGGTGGACATCTGGTTGATCCGCATGTGATTAAAGATAAGCAAGGGAATTCGGTGGATATTCATCTAAATCCTGATTACCTAAAAATTATTCACGAAGGTATGCGAATGACAGTGACCTTAGATGGAGGTACAGCGAGAGGATTGGAGCGAAAAGATGTGGCAGTGGCAGCCAAATCAGGAACGGCTGAAGTTGGCTCAGGTAATGCTTATGTGAATTCTTGGGCAGCTGGGTTTTTTCCTTATGAAAATCCAAAGTATGCTTTCATACTTATGATGGACAGAGCACCAAGAAGTAATGCTCTGGGAGCTTCAAGAATAATGGGTAATGTAGTAGAATGGATGTCGGAAAATCGACCAGAATATTTGGGAATTGTAGTTGGTGACGAACAATAATTTGACCGTTACGTTGAAGTGGGTATAATTGGGTAAAATTTATAGCATATGAACGACATACAAGCATTTTTGACCGCCGAAAAGTTTGATGAATTAAAGAAGGAGCTGGACCACTTAAAAACAGTAAGACGTAAGGAGGTGGCTGAATCTCTAGAATACGCGCGTAGTTTGGGAGACTTATCAGAAAATGCTGAATATCAGGAAGCTCGTGATATGCAGGCGGCGATTGAGGAGCGAATTGGTTACTTAGAAAAAGTTATCAAGGAAGCGAAGATTGTAGCACACGAGAAGAAGGGTGATGTGGTTGGTCTCAGTTCGATTGTAACTATCCAAAAGGATAAAGAAAAAGATACTCGTAGTTATACCATTGTTGGTTCAGATGAAGCCAATATCCACGAAAAGAAATTATCTTACCTTTCACCGCTTGGCGAAGCCTTGATGGGGAAAACTAAAGGTGATGAATTCACTTTCGACACACCAGCTGGTAAGCAAAAGTATAAGATTTTGAAGGTTGAGTAGAAAATGAAAAATAAAAACCCCGAAAGCTACGCTTTCGGGGTTTTTACCTTCCCATACCCTTGCTTCTACCCCCCCCCGCATTGTTAATATAGTCAAATATGTCACATCAAATATCTCTTCGTAATCTAATTACTTTCTCATTACTTATCTTCACTTTATTTATACTAAGCACCAACACCACACAAGCTCAAATCACCACCGATGACTTCGTCACCACCTGGGACACCGAAAACACTGGTACCTCAGCCTCCAACCAAATCACTATCCCTGGAACAGGTTCAGGGTATAGCTACTCTATATATTGGGAATCACTCTCCAGCTCTACTGCCACCGGTACTATTGCTACCTCCACCTCTGCTTCTCAAACCATTACCTTCCCAGAACCCGGAGAATACAAGGTAGCTATCAAAGGTACGTACCCGAGAATCTACTTCAATAATGGTGGAGATAAACTCAAGATTCTGACAGTTGAACAATGGGGAAGTAATGCTTGGACTTCTATGTCTAGTGCCTTCTATGGTTGTGCTAACTTGACAGTACTAGCCACGGATGCACCGGATTTGAGTGGGGTGACTAATATGGGAAGTATGTTTAATGGTGCTACATCTTTCAATAACCCTATTAATCATTGGGATGTATCAAATGTCACACAGATGTATTTATTATTGGCTAATACAGCTTTCAATCAACCACTAAATAACTGGGATGTGTCTAATGTTACTGATATGTCACAAATGTTTAATGGTGCCACTTCTTTCAATCAACCACTAAATAATTGGAATACTGCTAGTGTTACTAATGGTATGACTCATATGTTTAGAAATACAGCTTTCAATCAAGATATATCCATGTGGGACACATCTGATGTCACAACCATGAGACAGATGTTTTATAATACTCCATTTAACCAGTCTCTAAATAGTTGGAATACTTCAAAAGTAACAAATATGCAACTAATGTTTTATAATACTCCATTTAACCAGCCACTAAGTAATTGGAATACTGCTAGTGTCACTGATATGTATGGCGTGTTTTTTAATAATGACACTTTCAACCAAGATCTCTCATCATGGAACGTATCTAACGTAACAACTATGGGGGATATGTTCATCAACGCTGGTCTCTCTCAACCTAACCAAGACGCCACCCTCCAAGGTTGGGTCGCCCAATCTCTCAAATCCAACGTCCCATTTCACCTCGGCCTCAAAACCTATAGTTCAACCGGCGCCACCGCCCTCGACACTCTCCGTAATACATACAACTGGACTATTACCGAACAATATCAAGCTGAATACCAGGAAGGTGATGGCTACACTCTCTCTGGCACCACCACCCAATCACCAATTAATCTAAACGGCACCACTACCGCAGTCGAAGTAATTCCCAACAACCGTTGTACCTTCTTGAGCTGGAGTGATGGTAATACTAATAACCCCAGAACCGACACTTTAACCGACAACCTCACTGTGTCTGCCAACATTGAGTGTACCAATCCCACCACCTCCACTTCCGCTAAAGGTCGTGCCAACAAGCTCGAAGCTTTAGGAAATCAAGATAAAGCTGAAGCTATTCGTCAAGAGTACAATCTCACACCAAATTCAACTGTAAACACCGCTATGGCTACTATTTCTATTCTTACTACTGATCCCATCATCATCAACAATCCTGAATCAAAAGCTAAACTGATTATTGTCTTGCAACAGTTGGTGCGGATACTGAGTGTAATGAAAGGAGGGTAGAAGCCAAAAAAGCCCCGCCGGCGTAGCCGGCGGGGCTTTTATTTTTTTCATTTTCCGGCTACACTAGACCATTATGTCATCACTTGAAGAAATTCGCGCGGAGCGCTTAAAGAAGCTACAGATTTTAAAAGACCAGGGTATCAATCCATATCTCTCCACCGTAAATCGTTCTCATGAAATTTCTGTTCTTCTTGAAAGTTTTTCAAATTTAGAAGAGGCTAAGGAAATTGTTACTATTGTTGGGCGAGTAATGGTGGTGCGCGGGCAGGGGGCAATTATGTTTGTGGTAATACAAGATGCTACGGGTAAACTTCAGGCGGTATTTAAAGAAGATGCTATTCCGAACGAATTATTTCAATTATTTAAGGATACAGTTGATGGGGGTGACTTTATTGAAGTAACAGGAACCCTTTTTACTACTCAGCGCGGTGAAAATTCTATTTTGGTAGAAGCGTGGCGCATGGTAACGAAAAGCTTGTTACCATTACCAGATAAGTACCATGGTTTGCAGGATGAAGAGGAGCGACTTCGTAAGCGTTATTTAGATTTGCTTGGACAAGTTGAATTGCGAGAGATGTTTAAGCGCAAGGAAAAGTTTTGGGACGTAACTCGAGCTTTTATGAAAGAACAAGGTTTTACTGAAGTCGAAACTCCAACTCTTGAAGTGACAACGGGCGGTGCTGAAGCTCGGCCGTTTGCTACTCACCACAACGATTTTGATATTGATGTGTTTTTACGTATCTCGGTAGGAGAGTTGTGGCAAAAGCGATTGCTGTCAGCTGGTTTTGAAAAAATATTTGAAATCGGTCGCGTGTATCGCAATGAAGGTTCGAGCCTAAATCATCTACAAGAATTTACTAATCTTGAATTTTATCAGGCTTTTGCTAATTACGAAGATGGGATGCATTTGGTGGAGAATCTTTATCGTAATATTGCTAGTGAGGTTTATGGTACTACCAAGTTCACCCGCGGTGAACATACTTTTGATTTGGCTGATGATTGGGTAAGGATTGATTATACTACTGAGATTAAAAATCAAACTGGTATAGATCTTCAAAACACCAATGAGGAAGAAATAAAAACTAAGTTAAAAGAACTGGGAGTTAAATATGAAGGAGATAATATTGAACGCTTAACTGATACTTTGTGGAAGTATTGCCGAAAGAATATTGCCGGTCCGGCTTTCTTGATTAATCATCCGAAGCTGGTTTCTCCATTGGCTAAAGAAGTAATTGGAAATCCAGGAGCGAGTCAACGCTTTCAGCCAATTATTGCCGGTACCGAAGTAGGGAATGGCTATTCAGAATTAAATGACCCATTAGAGCAAAAAGCCCGTTTCGATTTACAGCAAGATTTGATTGAAAGAGGAGACGAAGAAGCAATGATGCCAGATTTTGAATTTGTCGAAATGCTCGAACATGGCATGCCACCGGCGTGTGGTTTTGGTTTTGGCGAAAGATTATTTGCCATTTTAGAAGACAAACCCATCCGCGAAACCCAGCTATTTCCTTTGATGAAGCCCAAGGTTTAAAAAGTGAAAATTATAAAAACCCGCAACACGAAGTGTTGCGGGTTTTTATAATTTTCTACTATTCAGTATTTAAAAAACAACTTCAGTAATTTTCTTGCCTCCGCAACGAAAATTATATGAGAGAGGACCAGCAAGAAAATTACTGAAGTTGTTTTTTGTTTCCAATAACTGAAAGTGTGTATAAGTGGTTTGCGAGTGGGGTAAAGTGGTATACAATGTAGGTGTGGTGGGAGATAGTGGAATTTACGACGAGAGTCGTATAGACTAGTTGAGATATGTTAATCGGCGAATACAAACACACGTTGGATCCCAAGAAACGGCTGTCCTTACCGTCTAAATGGCGCAAGGAACTTGGGAAGAGTCTTGTAGTAACCCGAGGTCTCGACAACTGTCTCTTTGTATATCCGCTCCTGGAGTGGGAGAAGATCACTGAAAAAATTGGTCAGCTCCCGCTCGGACAGGCGGATACAAGAAGTTTCAATAGATTCTTCTTATCAGGAGCAGTAGAGGTGGAGGTGGATTCAGTTGGACGTATTCTCGTGCCAGACTTTTTGAAAGATTTTGCTACCTTAAGTACCAATGTTGTACTTGCTGGTATTCACAATCGTATCGAAATTTGGGATGAGGAAAAATGGACTGAGTATAAACACAAGATCGAACTGGAAGCAGATTCACTTGCGGAAAAACTCGGTGAGATAGGTGTCCTATAAATTCTCTTTCTACTTATTACCATGAAGCACATCACAGTCTTACAGACGGAAGCAATAGACGCGCTTGCACTAAAATCAAATAGTGTCGTAGCAGATGCAACTTATGGTGGTGGTGGACATGCAACTTTGATTTGCAAACAGTTGGGTACAAAAGGTATATATATTGGTATTGATACCGATAAAACCGCTTTTGCTAATAATCCTTTAAAGCTAAAAGGTAAGAATCAACCAACTACACATCTAATCAACAACAATTTTTCAAATCTTGAGGAAGTATTAAGTTCTTTACATATAGAAAAAGTTGACGCAATTCTTGCCGATTTGGGATGGCGAACTGATCAGTTTACTGACGGAGGAAAGGGTTTCTCTTTTCAAGCTGACGAGCCACTACTAATGACTTTTGGTGAAGCAGAAAATTATCTATTTACCGCTTATGACATTGTTAATCACTGGGCTGAGGAAGATATTGCAAATGTAATCTTCGGTTATGGCGATGAAAGATATTCTCGCAGAATTGCTCGCGCTATTGTTTTGGCTCGTAAGAACCAGCCTATAAACACGGCTAGCGAATTAGCTGAGATAGTGGCCACCGCAATACCCAGAAAGTTTTTTAAGAAGGGAATCCATCCCGCCACCAAAACCTTTCAAGCAATAAGAATTGCTGTCAACGATGAATTAAAAGTCCTCGAAACTTTTATTGATAAAGCCGTTGATCTTTTATCTTTAGAAGGACGTTTGGCTATTATTAGTTTTCACAGTATTGAAGACCGAATCGTTAAGCTTAAATTTCGAGAACTTATAGAAACTGGACAATTTATTTTGGTAAACAAAAAACCAATAACCGCCAGTGATGAAGAATTGATGGAAAATCCCCGTGCACGCAGTGCCAAATTAAGAATTATTAGTAAAATCGCAAATCCTGAATAAGTTTATGAATAGACAAGTTATAAATCAATACAATCATTTAATTACCAGTATTTGTGTTGGTCTATTTCTTATTAGTATAATTCTCTACATGTATTTCTTGAGTCTATCTGTTATGCATGTGGTAATGCGTAAGGAGGCGATACATAATTTAAATGAATTAAGGTCAGAAATTGCTCGTTTAGAATCTGCCTATATTGTCGCTCAACACAGAATTAGTACTGAAGTGGCTACGGTGGGTGGATTTTCGGAAAATGAAAATAAGATATTTATCAGTCGAGCAGAACAAAATCTTGTGCTACGTTCAGAGAATGAATAGTTTGACTGTATGAGACGCGAAATGATAATTAGAATTCGTGTCATTACCGGCATTGTTTTATTGTTGGCGATGATTTTGTTGTTTCGACTGTATCATTTACAAGTTAGTGAAAATGAATTTTATGTCGATAAGGCTGAACGACAGTATGTACACACAAAACAAGATCTGTATTCCCGTGGTTCAGTTTTTTTTACAACCAGAGATGGTGAAAAGGTGTCAGCTGCTTCGATTCGTTCCGGGTTCCTTTTAGCTTTTAATCCGACTTTGATCACCGACCCGAATTTGGTTTGTGAAAAAATTGGAGAGGTGATGAAAGTTGAAAAAAATCACTGTATAGAAAAAGCCAGTTTAAAGGAAAGGACTTATGTTGAATATAACCTAACATTGCCGGACGAAATCGCTGATCAGATTTTGGCTCTAGATTTAGATGGAGTACAACTGTATCGAAATCAGTGGCGATATTATCCTGGCGATGATTTAGCGGCTAAGGTTATTGGTTTTGTTGGCTATACCGATAAAGGTAAAGACGACCTTCATGGAAAATATGGTTTAGAGCGATATTACGACAGTGTTTTAATGCGTGAAAAGGAAGTACGTTCGGTTAATTTCTTTGCTGAAATCTTTAGTAATTTGGGTGACATGGCCTATAGTAAAGATGAAACTCCAAGTGGGGATGTTATAACCACAATTGAGCCAACTGTAGCTCGTATGCTTGATTCGGTATTGATTGAGACTAATAATCGTTACCATAGTGACATGACGGGTGCTATTATAATGGATCCAAAAACTGGCGCTATTTACGCCATGAATGCTGTGCCTGGATTCGATTTAAACAATAGAGGCACGACTACTGTTGAATTGTTCCAGAATCCCTTAGTGGAAAACGTTTATGAATTTGGATCAACCATTAAAGCTTTGACTATGGCGGCTGGACTTGATAGTGGGGCAGTTAATAGTCACTCAACCTACTACGATAGTGGGTCAATTAAATTAAATACGTTTACTATTAAAAACTATGATGGTCGAGGTCGTGGTACTGTTGATATGCAACAAGTCCTAAATCAATCACTCAACACTGGTGTGTCGCATATTGTCCAGCAAATGGGTAAAGAAAAGTTTAGAAACTATTTTTATAATTTTAAATTGGGAAGTGAGACCGGAATAGATCAACCAAACGAAGCCTTTGGTTTGATTGAAAACCTTAAGTCTCCTCGTGACGTTGAGTATGCCACCGCTTCCTTTGGACAAGGAATTGCTCTTACTCCCATTGCAACGATCCGGGCTTTGGCAACTCTCGGCAATGGTGGCTATTTGGTTACGCCACACCTTGCCTCAGCAATTCAATATGAGGATGGAAGTATAAAAGAAATTCTTCATCCCAAAGGAGCACAAGTGATTCGTCCTGAAACCAGTGAAGAAATTTCCCGAATGCTGACCGTGGTGGTAGATGATGCTTTAGGTAAGGGTAAATATAAAATGGCCCATCACACCATTGGTGCCAAGACAGGAACAGCTCAAATCGCTGATCCAAATGGTGGGGGTTATTACGATGATAAGTATCTACACTCCTTTTTCGGTTATTTTCCAGCCTTTGATCCCAAATTTATCGTCTTCATGTATACTGTAGAACCAAAAGGGGTGCAATACGCTTCGGAAACCTTGACTGAGCCCTTTATGGATATAACCAAATTTTTAATTAATTATTACAGTATTCCTCCCGATCGATAGTATGAAAAACTTATTCAAAAGCATAGTGGTGAGCATTTTGGTTTTTGAATCAAAAATATTGTTGCGACGACATCATCCCATCATTATCGCTATTACCGGCAGTGTGGGAAAGACATCTATGAAGGATGCTATTTACAGCATTCTAAAAAGACATTACTCTACCAGAAAAAGTGAAAAAAGTTTTAATTCAGATATAGGGGTTCCACTAACAGTTCTCGGTTTACCCAATGCTTGGAATAATCCATTTTTGTGGTTGAAGAATATTGTTGACGGTTTCTTCGTTGCCTTTTTTTCTAAGGATTATCCAGAATATCTTATTTTGGAAACAGGTATCGATCGTCCGGGAGACATGAGTAAGCTTACAAGCTGGATTAAACCTGATTTTGTGGTACTGACACGTTTGCCTGATGTGCCGGTGCATGTGGAATATTTTTCTGACCCACAAGCGGTAATTGATGAGAAAATGAAATTGGTTGAAGCTCTAAAACCGGAGGGAGTTGTGATTTGTAATCATGATGATCAAATTATTCAAGCTCAATTACAAGCCGTTCGACATAAAGTTATTGGTTTTAGTCGTTACTTAAATTCACAGTATACTGCTAGTAACGATCAAGTTTATTATCATGATGACGTCCCAGTCGGTCTCAGTTTTGATATTGATGATTTAAATGAAAAATTAAACGTAAAAATTTCAGGAGTTTTAGGCGGGCAACATGTTTACACATACGCTGGTGCGATTGCCACTGCTGTTCAATGTGGAATTCCGTTATCAGAAGCAGTTCTTAGTCTCTTGACCCACGAATCACCGCCCGGTCGTATGCGAATAATTAAGGGTATTAAAGGCTCGGTTATTATTGATGACACTTACAATTCCTCACCAGCAGCTGCTGAACAAGCTGTGATTGCTCTTAAAGAAATAAGGTATGCCAAAAGAAAGATTGCTGTACTCGGTGACATGCTGGAGCTTGGTCGCTTTTCGGCTCGTGAGCATGAACGCATTGGAGAGTTGGTAGCTAGTTCAGTTGATGTTCTTTTGACTTTAGGTGTGCGATCACGAAAGATTGCCGAAACTGCTCTTGAATATGGACTTAGCGAAAAAAAGATTTTCCAATATGATGATGTGACTAAGGCTGGTCGAGAATTACAAAATTTAATTCAATCAGGTGATGTAATTTTAGTAAAAGCTTCTCAAGGTATTAGAGCCGAGAAAATTGTGGAAGAGATTATGCAAGAACCAGAAAGAGCGAGTGAGCTGTTGGTTAGACAAGACTCTGCTTGGCAAAATAGATAAAAATAGGCCCGACAAATAAATTTGTCGGGCCTTTATTTTCACAGAATTAATTGTGTCAGCAAGCCAATGGTTCGACATTTAACGGTATTGTCATGACATTTGGAAACACTGATGCCACTTATCTTGCTACCGCCAATGCAGATATTTCTTCCTTTCATGAAAACAGTACTGGTTCGAGTAGAGTAGGCTGGTAACAAAAAACTTTTAAAGTTTATTTTGCTGATAATCTCCAGCCAAGCTACTTCAGCCATATTCAGTAGAGTTTCTTTGTGTCGCATTAAGGCCATCTGCTCAGTCAAGGTTTTATTCTCAGAATTTTCTAAAACGCTATTTCTGACTATGTACCATCGAGATTCCGCTCTATCTTTATTAATGCTGTCTTCGTAGGCAAACCAAGGATTTTTCCTGGTGCAAAAGAAATCCCCGGCCATTTTGTGGATAGCGATAAGGTTCATGGGTTTAGGGGGACCGGGAACTATTACGTAGCTGTTCTTACTACACCACTCTATTTGTTTGGGTTTTGGTCTGTGTAAATCCAAGAGTGTCAAAGTTGCGTTTTCATATTTTTTGACTCCTTTAGGTAAACCGATTTTTCCCGGCTCAAGTATTAGATCTGTACACTTAGGTATGTTTCCGTAAGGATCTCTCCTTATTTTTCCCATATTATACATCCTGTATTCCTCCAATTTTTTTAAATAACTAAAATTTCACCATAAAAATCTAACTTTACAATACATAAAGTTTTTTCACATGTCAATTTTTTTTATCTTTTTTCATTCAAAGTCTTAAAGAATTGTGATACAATCTTTCCATTATGTTTGGAAAATTAAAACAGTACGCCTTAAAGAAGGTGTTACAATCACAAATGAAGGATGTTCCGCCCGAGCAACAGCAAATGATCTTGGAAATGATTGAAAAAGATCCAGCGTTATTTGAAAAGATTGCTAAGGAAATGCAGGAGGAACTAAAAAATAATGGAAATAATCAAATGGCGGCCGCGATGAAGGTTTTGCCTAAGTACCAGAAAGAAATTATGACGGTCATGAGCCCAGAGATGAAAGAGCAACTAATGAAAATGCAGATGGGTTCTCAGGGTCAATTCAACCCAAACGGTACTATAAGACAGTAGAGAGGGTGAGAAGTAATCAACAAGGCGCGGGCTTCGCCCGCGCCTTTTCCGTTATACTATTAGGAATATGAAAAATCCAAAGAATATCGTAGTTTTATGTGCTCACCCCGATAAGGAATCTTTTACCGGTGTTATGGCCGATCATTATCAGGCTGGGGCAGAAGATGCGGGACATGTGGTGCAAAGAGTTAATATCGGTGAATTAAACTTCGATCCAATTCTACACAAGGGTTATAAAGAAATTCAGCACCTTGAACCAGACTTGATAGCTCTGCAAGAAAAATTTCTTTGGGCCAATCATATCGTAATTATTTACCCAAATTGGTGGTGTACAATGCCAGCTATTCTTAAGGGTCTATTTGACCGCTTTTGGTTGCCAGGTTTTGCGTTCAATTTTAATAAACAAACAAAGCAAATCGAGAAGCATCTAAAGGGAAGGACCGGTCGAGTGATTATTCTCTCGGGTACTCATAGTCCATTTAAAACTTGGTGGCAATTTGGTGATTTTACTAATGAAATTCAATACGGAATCATGGAGTTTGCTGGAATCCGAACGGCAGTGAGTGCTTTTGGTCCTTGCGAAAAAGTTGATGACAAAACTCGTGAGAAATGGGTGAAGGAGGTTGAAGGAATGGGAAAGAAGGGAGTTTAATAAGAAGAAACAAATAAGCACAAAAAAACACTTTGACAAAAGTGTTTTTTTGTGCTAGTATATTAGTAATAGGTTCTTCAAAATATATTTTTCCAATGGAGGAAAATCATGAACAAAATTACTAGAGTAGTATTTCTTTTGTTATTCGTTTCAATTTTGGGCGGTTGCGCCTATACTATTGAAACTGGCCCTCAAGGTACTCGTACAAGAACAACTGTTGGCATTCCTCCAGTAGTTGGTGTGTCTCCAGGTTATGGATATGTGCCAGGAGGCGGTGGTTATTATGGTTACCCATATGCTGGTTATGGCGGAGCTCCAATCGGCTGGGTATGGGGCGGAGGTGGCTGGGGTTGGGGTGGTGGATTTTGGGGTGACGGTCATCATGGAAATCACAATGGCAACGATACCATCAACAACTTCAATAATGACGGCGACGTCAATATGGGAGATGGATCCAACTTTGATGGTGGTGCCGATGGAGGTGACGTTGGCGATGGAGGTGGAGATGGAGGAGGTGATGGGGGTGGGCAATAATTGCTCCACAAAGCCGTCAATTAAGCTAAAGCTTAATTGACGGCTTATTTTTTATCGTCCTCGTCCGTAAACCTTTTTAAGTAAAGCTACATGTTCCTCATAAGTTTTGGTACAGTGAAAACCACTTTTCTGATCATGGAAGTAAAACATACAGTCAGTGGCTTCTGGATTTAGTGTAGCAATGATAGCTTCAACTGACGGGTTGGCAATTGGTGTGGGAGGTAATCCTTTATTTTTATAAGTATTGTAAGGTGAATTTAAAAATTTGTCGGCTGGCTTAGGAGTAGGCCACCATTTAGTTTCGTAGTTTTTGCCACCGCGTACATATTGTAAACTGGCATCTAGTTGTAGTGGCATATCAATAAATAAACGATTCCATATAATGCCAGATATTTGTCGCATGTCTGTAAAATCATAAGCTTCGCGTTCAAGTAGGGAGGCGATAGTGAGAGCATCTTCTAGAGGAACCTTGCTTGATACTTCCGTGTTGTATTTATTTAGTATTTCATTAATGAATCTATCATTAACCAATTTAGCTACCTCCTCTGGAGTTACTTTACTGTCTACCACATATCGACCTGGAAAAAATTTTCCTTCTTCAAGCAAAGGTTCGGCCTTAGTTATTTCATTAGTGAAGATTTTTCTTTGTTCGCTGTTCCAGCGCAAAATATCCCCAAAGTTTTTGGTGATTTCTTCTTTCCTTTCCCCTGGAAAAATAACTAAAATACGACTACGAGGTGAAGCGAGCTGTTGATAGAGATTTGACTCCGCAAGTTTGGCTACTATACGATCAAAAAGATGAGTCTGTCTTTGCTTGCTGGTGTTGGTGACAAGGAGGTGGCTTTCTATATAAGTTGAAAACAAAGGGTCTTCAATAATTTCTTTTTTTTCTGGATTAACACCGACCGGAAAACTTTGAATTGAATTTAGGTCAATCTCTTCGATTGTGTTGCGAGAGATAGTGTTCGCGTTTTCATTATGAACTGCATATTTTGTCCATAATATAAAAACAAAAAATATCACCGCAAAAAAAGCCAAACAAATCAGCAGTATTTGAAATAAAATTTTTATCTTTCTCAAAACTAAATCCCGAAAAGGCATATTATAGTAAAACCTATTCTACACTATAGATATTATTTAGTGTTAGTTATCCTGATTATGGTAAGATATCTACATAAATTATGGCAAAAACATTTGGTAGGGAAGTGGCAGGAGTATTTCTGCGGGTGGTGGCGGTGATTATTTCTGTACTTTTAATTTTGGGAATAATTGACGCTTGGTACAATTATGAACTGATCAGTGACGGTGCTTGCAATATTGCGGTTTTTCCAGTTGAGGGAGCCATTATGCCATTTACTGGCTTTGATGATTTTCCTTTAGTGACAACACCACAAACAGTGCGAGATTTTGTTAGTCGAGCTGAGGATGATTTTGGAATTAAGGGTTTACTCTTAGAAATAAATTCTCCTGGTGGTACTCCGGTCGCTTCCGAGCAGATTAGTGATATTGTTCGTTCAACCAGTTTGCCAACTGTGAGCTTGATTGGTGACATGGGTGCATCGGGCGCTTATTTGGTGGCAGCTTCAGCCGATAAGGTCATTGCCTCTTCGATGTCTGATGTTGGTAGTATAGGTGTTACGATGTCCTATACCGAAAATTCAAAAAAGAATGAAGAGGAGGGAATTACTTTTGTGCAACTTTCGACTGGAGAATTTAAAGACGCAGGCAGTCCAGAAAAACCTCTAACCGAAGAAGAGCGAAAATTATTTGAAGCAGATTTGGAATTGGTACATAAGGAATTTGTTAAGAAGGTGGCAGAGATGCGTGGTAAATCAGTAGAAGAAATTGAAGCTTTAGCCGATGGTTCTTCTATGCCAGGGGTGCGAGCTTTGGAAAAGGGTTTAATCGACTTAATTGGTAATCGTCAGACTGTTCGCCAAGAATTCGCTAAGACTTTGGGAATAAGTGAAGACAAAGTGGTTTTTTGTGAATATACAGGTGGGTTGTTACCATTTTAAAATACCAATCTAATTTAGCTTCTGGTGATAAGAACAGGTCTAACTTGCGGAAGTGAAAAAGAAGGAGTAAGCTTTAACCGCTTATATACATGCAAAATATTTTTCTAAAGATATTGAAGACTAAAAAAACAGTAATTCCACTCGCTGACATTCAAAATGACAACGCAGAGATTCTTACTCTCGGTAATGAAATACAGGAAAACGTAAGACGGATTTTTCAAGGTTCGCTTGCTATCAGGCAGATTTCAGCTGGTTCTGATAACGCTTGTGAACAGGAATTGGTGGCTTTATCTAATGCTTATTACGATGTTGAGCGATTTGGTATTCATTTTGTAGCTTCACCAAAACACGCCGATATGCTGATGATAACCGGTCCAATCACAAGAAATATGCTAAAAGCGGTACAAAATGCTTGTGAGGGTACACCGGATCCAAAAATTATTGTAGCGGTAGGTGATGATGCTATAAATGGCGGTATTTTTAGAGGAAATTACGCTGTGTGTGATGGTGTTGCTGGTATTATGAAAGTTGATTACCAAATCCCAGGCGATCCACCAACCCCCAAAGAAATCATGCGTCATTTGCTCGCTCTTCTAAAATCAAGAAAGTAATATTGAAATATTTTTATGTTAGGTGTCTTAAATCTGGAATTTATTTTTTTATCAATGATCGCAATTTTTATTGCCACCGCTTTGTTGTCATTGTTATTACATAAATCAGACAGTTTTTCTAATCAATTGAGCGGATATTTATCAATTGCTGGATCGACTCTCGGTCTACTATTTTCAGGTCTAATTTTAGTAAAGGATTTATCTTTTGCACCAATGGCTTGGTCTTCTACTTTGCCCGTCTTATCTTTTTCGGTTGCCGTCGATACTTTGTCGGCTTTTTTCATATTTACCATTTCTTTAATATCACTGTTGTGTTCAATTTATGGATTGGGCTATATAAAGCATTATTACGGGAAGTACAATATTGGTTTGCTCGGCTTTCTTTACAATCTGCTGGTGGTTAGTTTGATTCTCATTGCCTGTGCTTCAAACGCTTTGTTTTTCTTGATTGTCTGGGAGTTGATGGCTCTTTCCTCATACCTATTGGTAGTTTACGAACATCGCGAGAAAGAAAATATCAAAGCCGGACTGCAGTATTTTGCCATGACGTATGTCGGTACCGCCTTTATTTTACTAGGCTTTCTACTGATTTATAAATATGTCGGTTCTTTTGATTTTGCGACGATACGTGATCAGGTGGAACTAATTCCTTTCTATATTAAAAATATCATCTTTGTTTTGATGTTGGTTGGTTTTGGTATTAAGTCGGGCATTATTCCTTTCCATGTTTGGTTGCCGAGTGCGCATACGGCTACCCCGTCTTATATTTCCGCTTTGATGTCGGGAGTTATTATCAAGATGGGTATCTACATGATGGTGCGCGTTTTTCTTGATTTGTTGCAACCGGTACCGGAATGGTGGGGAGTAGCAATACTCATTCTTGGTGCTATCTCCGCTTTACTTGGTGTACTTTACGCTATTACTGAGCATGATATTAAAAAGCTGTTGGCCTATCACAGTATTGAAAATATCGGAATTATCTTACTCGGTTTAGGCTCGTCTTTAATTTTCTTGTCTATAGGCATGAATGATTTGGCTCTACTTAGTTTAATTGCTTCATTATTCCATACTCTTAATCATGCAATTTTTAAATCATTACTGTTCTTTAGTGCTGGGGCAGTGGTTAGTCAAACCCATACTCGCAATATGGAGGAATATGGTGGTCTTATAAAGTACATGCCACTAACCACATTATTTTTCTTAGTAGGCTCGATGGCGATTTCTGCTTTACCGCCTTTCAACGGTTTCTTTAGTGAGTGGCTAACTTTCCAAGCTTTGTTCCAAGGAATTATTGTGACCGATGCATCTATGCAGTGGGTTTTCATTTCTGCTACTGGTGCATTAGTCTTCACTGGTGGTTTGGCGCTATTTTGCTTTGTTAAAGTTTTTGGTATTGTTTTCTTAGCCAGACCTCGCAGTCAGGAAGTTGAGCACGTCAAAGAATCAGCCAAAACTATGCTTTTTGGTATGGGCGCACTAGCTGTTATCGCTTTAGTTATCGGAGTATTTTCTGGTTATGTTGTTTCACTACTTGATCAATTGGGTAGGAAGCTTTTCAATTTTGATTTCACATCAAATATTATTGCCACTAATAATGCTGTGGCGGTCGAAGATTTTTCAGTGGTTTCTTCGACCGGCACAATCCTTTTCTTTATTGTGGCATTTTTGCTTATCTATATTATCCAAAAAACTTTGGTTAATAAAAATCAAGTTGAGAAAGTGGTTGATACTTGGAATTGTGGTACGGAATTAACTCCGCGCATGGAAATTACCGCTACTGGTTTTGCTCGATCAATCGTTTTGATTTTTAAGGGTCTGTTAAAACCTAGTATACAAAATGAGGTTCAATACAATGACGCCTCTAGTCGATATATACCAAAATCAAGAATTATTACGTTGGGTATTATTGATGTCTATCAGATTTACTTTTATCAGCCGATTGAAGCAGTGGTTGGATATTTATCTTTGTATACCAAAAAAATACAGAGTGGAAATATCAATATTTATGTATTGTATATTTTCTTGGCACTTATGATATCGCTATATTGGTACTTATAATTTTATATGACTATTTTTGTTTGGATAATTCAATTTATTTTTGTACCCGCATTGGCGCCGCTCTTTGTTGGGGTAATAAGAAAGTTTAAGGCAAGACTGCAGGGTCGTAATGGTGCAAGTATAATTCAACCTTACTTTGATTTATTTAAGTTGTTTAAAAAGGATGAAGCAATTTCAAAAGACGCCTCTTGGATTTTTAGGGTAGCGCCATATATTGTATTTGCTGTTACTTTAGTGGTATCGGCAAGTATACCGTTATTTACTTTGGCTACCGATACTATCCTAAATAGTGATATTTTGCTCATCGTTTACACTTTGGCTATCGGTACTTTCTTCCTGGCTTTAGCCGGCTTGGATACTGGTAGTTCTTTTGGTGGATTTGGCTCGAGTCGAGAAATGACAATGTCAGCTTTGGCTGAAGCTGGTTTTATTTTTTCATTACTGACAATGGCAATTATTGCCGGTAGTGCCAATCTATTTGATATTGCTGGTAATGTCGGTTTGGCCTACGACAACGCCTCCTTGTCTTTAATTCTTGCTTTCTCGGCATTTTTCATTGTGCTTTTGGCCGAAACTTCACGTTTCCCGTTTGATAATCCGGCTACACACCTGGAACTAACCATGATCCACGAAGCTATGATTATAGAATATTCGGGCAAGAGATTAGCGTTTATGGAGTGGGCTTCAGCTAATAAATTATTTTTGTTTGTAATTTTGGCTGTCAATTTATTTTTCCCTTGGGGGTTAATGGATACACTGGAAGCAAACGCTTTAACAATGGCTGTGGCTGTGCTTTTGGCAAAGGTTTTAGTTTTGGCGGGAGTAATTGCTGTGATTGAAACTGTAATGTCAAAGTATCGTTTTTTCCGATTGCCAGATCTTTTAATAACCGCCTTCATTCTAAACGTTGTGGCTATTAGTCTTTTAAACACTATATGAGTATCCTAGTTTTACATTTTTTGTTGGAAATCGCTTTTCTGTCTATTGTATTTTTGCATATCACCAAGAAGAATGTTGGTGCAATTTTGGCGTACGGGATCCAATCTTTAGTAGTGGTCTTTCTCTTGTTTAATTCCTATTTAGAATCAGCGCATTTGGAATTGCTACTAGTTGTGATATTGGCTCTGATAGTAAAAGTAATTTTGGTGCCAACTTTTTTGATTCGTCTGATTCAAAAACATGAACTAACTTTTTCTATCAGTACCTATTTAAATACCCCACTAACTTTTATCGTTTTGGTGTTTTTAATTTTCATTGCTTATTCAAATAAATTCCTGCCACTAACAAATATCGTTCCTGCTCATAATGAATTTTTAATGTTGGCTTTGGCGATGATATTTATTTCTCTATTTTTGATTGTGAACAGAAGGGGAGTTATTTCTCAGATTATTGGTATTTTGTCAC
>JAGOSI010000033.1 GCA_018062385.1 Minisyncoccota bacterium | reverse complement strand
CCTTTATCTAATTCATTATAATATATATATATATTCAAAACAATTTTTATATTACATACAATACATATGATAAACAAAGACTAAAGACAAGTGGAATTGAGACAAAATAAAAGCAAAACTTACTCGTACCAATAAAGAAGAAAGGTAGCTGGATTTTGAATTAATATCTTAAATTAAATTTAAGAACCCCTTAAACTAAATTTAGTTTAAGGGGTTTTAATTTAGGGTACTTTCTACAAAAATCGAAACTTCTAGAAAATACTTTTGTCTTAATTGTGAAGCCAAATCAGGATCAATATCTAATTTTTCATAGGCTAGTTTTGCCTCTTCGCAATCAATCTCTTCACTCTCAAACAAACCATCAATATTTACTAAAATATTACATTCAACTGAGAGCAAATCATCTTTCGCTAAGGCGTCAAGGGCTCGTTCATAACTTTCAAAATCCAAGTACTCATAAGCTAATTCTAACAGAGTAATTTCTCTATCACTAGTTTGCATTTCTACCTCCACAAAATATCTATCTGTATTCTCTTATACTACATTTATTTATGTTTGTATACATTACTTCGCCACCGCTACTGCCTCATCAAACTTTATAGACAAAAGCTTTGATACACCATCTCCACCCATAGTTACACCGTACAACACTCCAGCTCGACTCATAGTTTCGCGATTATGCGTGATCAAGATAAGCTGAGACTTCTTGGCTAACTCCTCTATCATATCGCCATAGCGACGACTATTGGCTTCATCAAGCGCTGCGTCGGTTTCATCAAGAATAATAAATGGGGGTGGGTTAACCTGACTCATAGCAAAGATAAGTGCAATGGAAGTAAGCGCACGCTCTCCACCAGAAAGCATTTCCAATCCTTTCACTCGCTTATTAGGCAACTTAACATTAAGCTCAATACCATTTTCTTTTACTTTCTTCTCTTCTCCATCTTCGGCAACAACGTCATCTTCATTAACAACTTTATTAGTCACTTTTACCAAACTCGCCTCACCGCCACCAAACATTAAGGTGAAGAAACGATTAAACTCGGTAGAAATTTTTTCGATACCAACCACAAATTGCTCCTCTAATTTTTCTTCTAATTCATCAATCAAGGTACGTAATTTCTCAATTGATGATTCCAGATCGGTAATTTCATGAGCCAGAAAAGCATCACGTTCTTTGGCGTCGTTATACTCTTTTATAATATCTTCCGTTGCACCGATACCCAATTCCTCCAAACGAATTTTCAATTTCTCAAGTTCATGTCGACGGCGTCTTTGTTCACTTCGGTCTTCATTTACTAATTTATCTACCGCAATTTCAGTACCATTTTCTTCTTTGATAACATAATTAAAATAGTCCGAAGCTCCTCGCCCGAGCAAAGCCACTGCTTCTTGTAGCTCTTCTTTAAATTCCTGTCGGTCTCTTTCCATAATTGACAGCTCTCTATCAATCCTCTCCAGCTCACTCTCTAGTTCGCGTTCTTGCCCCACCAATCTAAACACCACCCTTTCCGCCTCGCGACCTTGAGTAGCTTCATTTACTTTTTCTGCTTCGAGTTTGGAATATTCGGCTTTAGCCTTGAATTCAACTGCTTGTTTTTCTTCAACTTTTTTTCCTAGCTTTACCAGCTCATCTTTCAGTCTTTTTAACTCTGTCTCATCGTACTCACGATTAGAATCTGGTACTGCCTCCGAACGCTCTACAAAAAGTTTCAGACGATGCACAATATCTGACAAAGCTCTTTGCAGAAGTGAAGTGTCAGAATTTTGTATTACCTTCTCCACCTGTTGTTCGATATTTTTTATAAGACTCAGTAATTCAGAATACGGTATTGCCTTACCTTCAGTAGTTTTGGCGCGTTTTTCGTATTCATTTAGTCGTCTCTCTAGTAATGAGATCTGACCTTCATACTTACTGTATTCACGCTCAGCTTTTTGTCTCTCCTCAATCGCTACCCGCACTGCTTCTTCAGTCTTAATCAAAATATCTGAATCTTGCTTGGTTTCGGAAACCTTAAGTAGTTCCTTGGCCTCCTGCAGTTCTTTCATCACGATCTTAAGTTTTTCTTCAGGTTCACGTCTTTTGGCGACTAGTCGGTCATAATGATGAGCAATGTATGTATCTTCCCGACGCAAATATTCAGCATAAACTTGTTTTAACTGCTCTTGAATTTCTAAAGATTTTTCAATCTTTTGTACTTGTTTTTCTAAATATTTTAAATGTGGCAAAGCTTCTCGACGTAAAGATTCAACATGGGCTACATTCTCTAAAGTCTTGGTGAGTTTTTTATCAGCCTCTTGCCTTTTGTATTGATAAATTTTTAACCCCAACGCATCTTCTATCATTTCTCGTCTTTCTTTTCCCCCAGCCGACAAAATGCGATCAGCCTCACCTTGAGAAATTATATGATGCCCAGTTGAGCCGATATTGGCTGACGCCAAAAGCTCCTGAATATCTTTAAGTCTTACAACTGAGTCATTAAGCAGATATTCATTTTGACCATCGCGATGTACCACTCTTTCAATCTTAATTTCCTCAAAATCAAGCGGAAACACTCGTTTGCTATTATCAAGAAGAATAGTCACACTAGCGCGATTACCCCGAGATATTTCTGAAGATCCACCCCAAATCAAATCTTCCCCTCGTTTCCCTCGCATTGATTTTACTGATTGCTCACCAAGCACAAAACGAAAGGATTCTGCTACATTGCTTTTCCCAGAACCATTTGGCCCCACAATCGCTGCGATCGGCACAGCAAACTCAAGTTCGCTTTTCTTAGCAAATGATTTAAAACCAGAAATGGTGAGTTCTTTCAGCATTGTATTTTACCAACCTTCAGCACCAGCACTGTACACAGAGTAGGTTTTATTGAGCGGATTAGCACCACTACAAGCAGAACCTTGCTTTGGGCATCTAGCAAATTCGTTTTGATAGCTGTCTACAGTGAGTGTTTCCACCGCCTGGAAAGACATTAGTTTATAAGCCGTACCTAGTGTATTGGTTCGATAATAATACCCCTTACCAACTTCATTCTCAGATTTAGGGTCTCTTGGTAAAACATCAATAAAATCTGGAGTGAAACTCTTTCCTGCTTCACCCGCAATATAATTGTCGCACGACTCAAAATTGTCAGGATTAAAGGGTGCGACAGGTTTAGGGCCGGGACCAGCATATTGTGTATTATTATTTCCACATCCTGCTGCTGGATATCGACCGTGTTGTGCCTTATATAGCTCAATAGCTAATTGTAGCTCCTTCAAGTCTGTCATTCTTAATTTATCTCTAGCCTGCTCACGAGCACTGTTATATGAAGTAAACAAAATTGCCGACAAAATACCAATAATACTGATCGTGACCAGCAATTCAATTAAAGTAAATCCTTGTGTCAGTTTTTTTTGTTTCATAAAATTATTAATTATCGGCATATAACGGTCGTTGTGTTTCTTGCTTTAGTTGCTTCATTACCTCCACCAACCTTAGCTTCAAACCCACCCCAAACACCATAACTCCTATCAAAACGTCCATCACCTCCATGCATAGACATTGTACAGTAAGGTAACCTAGGCGTAATCGGACTAGCAATAATTGAATTTGGTACCTGAGAGCACCAACCACCTGCATCAATCTGATTTACAGTCGTTCCAGGATAATCTATACCATTTGTGCCAGGGATTATATCGCAACTTTTTAATGGGTGACTATAACCAACCACTTCTCCCTCCACTGAATTAATCGCCATCAGTTTATAAACTGTACCGTTGGTATTTGTGCGGTAAACATAACCTGAGTTTGTTCCATTCAGCTTTGGATCAATCGGCAAACGAGGCATAAATTCTGTAAATAATCTTCCAGTATTTCCTAAAATGTAACTATTTGTTCCATCATCACAAACAAAGTCCGTATCGAGTTGTCCAGACCAACCACTAGCTGAAACTCCTGAGGCAACACACTGCTCTGGATAACGACCATATTTATTTTTATATAATTCTAAAGAGCTTTGTAAATTTCGTAAATCGGTCTGACGTTTTTCATCACGTGACTGCTTACCTGAATCTATGGAATTTACCGCTATTATACCAGCCAAAATACTAATTATTGACACAGTCACCAAAACCTCAACCAAAGTGAAACCGTTTATTTTCCTTAAAGAGGATAGCGTAAACACAAACAGATTATATCATGCGTTTTTCCGCTATTAATTCTATGGTGTGATTAGAGAAATACACTAAGCTGTTTTAAAGCTTTAATCCCAACCTTTTGCTACAACCGCCATCTGCGCTGCTTGCTGTTCAGCTTCTTGTTTAGATCTTCCCTTTCCTTCCGCTACTTTTTCGTGTCGCAAAAACACTCCAACAGTAAAAACTCGATCGTGATCAGGGCCATCCTGCGACAAAGTTTCATAAGTAGGGGTAATTGAAGCCCGTTCTTGTGCCAACTCCTGAAAACGACTTTTGGCATCTTGCCATAAACGCTTTTCTACTATTTTCTCAGTATTAGCAAATAGTCTCTCTGCAATAAAATTACGCGCAGCTTCGTAGCCTTGGTCTAAATATATTGCACCAATACAGGCCTCAAATACATTAGCGAGAATATACTGTCTAGCTCGTCCCTCATCCTTGGATTCACCCTTAGACATCAGCAGGAATTTATTGATACCGAGAATTTCTGAAGCATTACATAAAGAATTAGTATTAACCAAAGCTGCTCTTACAGCTGTCAGTTCACCTTCTGGCTTTTCTGGATATTTAGCAAAGAGAAAATCAGTCACTACTAGTTCCAAAACAGCATCGCCCAAAAATTCCAAACGTTCGTTGTGATCCCAAGTAGCATCACGGTGTTCATTTAAATAAGATCGGTGAGTAATCGCCGACAGCAATAAAGCAGTGTCTTTGAAAATGACTTTAAGCAAATCTTGTAGGATTTCTATATCTCGTTCAATATTTCGTTCATCTGTCATCTTAAAATTTTATTGACTTGAGATTAACACTATTTACTGCGCCTGCCAACCAGCATAGTGATGGCCTTAGTGACAATTGGTAAAATATCTTCATAAAAATTAAGCTCAAGAATATCAGCCACTCTAAACCACTTAGCGTCATCTAGGCCACCTTTCTTTGCTAGTTTTACATCTTGGTATGGTGCTTTAGCCAAAAAATATTGAACCTGTTTACGGGTTTTACCTTTATCTGGTTGTGAAGCAATGTACTCATTACTGCCAAGCATTGCTTCAATCTCTGCTGGTAAGCCGACCTCATCAAAAACAGCTCTCACGGCTCCTTGTTCGAATGTTTCCTCATCCCGCACTTTACTCTTTGAGAGTGTCCAATGTCCAAAAATATCATGGACCAAAGCTAAATAAATATCATTATTTTCTTCAGCGTAGACAACCGCTCCGGACAGTCGCTCGATTGGCATCTGATCAAAAGGTACATCCTTACTCTTTCTTTTACTAATTTCGTCTTTTCCAGGTTCACCCATTTCCTTATAGACCGCTCCAAGTACACCATTAATAAACCGACTACTATTATCACCGCCAAACTGCTTAGATAATTCAATTGCTTCATTGATAGCTACCTTAGCTGGCACTTCCGAACGCTCAGAAAAAAGAAGTTCATAAAGACCGAGGCGGAGAATATTGCGATCAACGGGTGAAATACGATCGATTGGCCACTCTGGTGCTGCTTTGGAAATTACCAAATCCAGCTCAGCCTGCTTACTCAAAACTCCATTAAGGAGCTTTTCCATAAAAGGTCGGTCGGTTTTATTAGGAGCAAACTCTTCAATGTTTCTATCTAAAATTTCTACTACTTCTTTTTTATCAATGACACTATTTAAATCCCACTCAAAGAGTGATTGAAGAACTATACTGCGTGAAAGATGTCGATTGGCCATAAAAAATGTACTGAAAAACTATTACTATCTTTAGTCTAGCACATTCTATCAATATGCAAGACTATAAAATCCACAAAACCCCTTGCGGGGTTTTTAGGCTACTTAGCGGGAGCTGGGGCTGGTGTTTCTTCTGGGGTACTTTCTTGACCTTTTCGAGCTTCGCGCTTGTTGTGCATACGCTCTTCTCGTTCTTTCTTTTTGGTAGCTAAATCTAGTACCATTCGGCCGTTATAAAAACCACAATCCAAGCACATGTGATGAGGTCGATGCTTAGCACCACAATTCTTACACAAAGCTAAGTTAGGGGCCTTGAGTCCGTGATGAGAGCGTCGATTGGCGGTGTGTGACCGCGTATGTCGCATTCGAATTACCATAGTGGCGAAACTATAGCAAATCCCTGTAAAAAAGCAACTACCGGAGTCATTCAATAAATATAACAAAAGGCGCTGGTAACAACTCAACTCAACAATATCAAAAAATGATAAGGAGGAGTATAAAGTTACCAGCGCCTGACACACTAGGAGCTACTAGAGATAAACTCGAGCTCATGGACTAGTGCCAAACAAAAACGTCTACAAGATCAACAGCAAGACCCTTGGTGAACAAAAGATATTTACAGATATCAACTAAGGTAATCTCGTAAATAATAATTTTATATAAATAAAACAGTATGTTCAGATCTCGGAATCGAGGCGTTTTTACTTTGTAAAGAACTTAATTTATTCTAGTATAGCAGATTTTAATTTTTTGTCAACCTTTTTTAATACTTAAACTCTATGTAAATATGGCTTTAATTAAGGGTAAATGAAAGACCGTCTTAAAATTAAGACGGTCTTAGTAAAAATTATTTAAATCAGACATTGATTTTAAACTTCAAGTGCCTAGATTCAGCAATTTCATCCAACCTCCTTTGTTCTCGTTCTTTTCGGTAGAAAAACCGATCAAGATCAAAGTAACGATAGGTTATACAAATCAGAAAAAACAACGAAATAAGAAAAGCGAATACTGTCAATGCGCTTAGCAAAAATAGTAATATTCTCATTTTTCACCTCCAAAATGTGAAAAAACAACGTCCTTCTATTATACAGCAATACAGCACTTTGTCAATATCTAAAACTGTGACTTACTCAAATTAATAACATTTCTGCAAAAAGTTTTCCTGTGCTCCTTGGATAAACCATGCTCCAAAATGGCTTCTCTATGGACCTTAGTACCATAACCTTTGTGTTTTTGGAAATTGTACACTGAGAAATCTGGTTTTTCGGCAATTTCTTCCATATATTTATCGCGGGTAACCTTGGCCATAATTGACGCAAGACTAATCACCAACTCTTTATCATCACCTTTAATAATAGTTTCTTGATTTATGTATTCTTTTGGAGCTTTTAGTCCCCCGTCAAGCTTTACCGTCACATCATGTGGATTAAATTTAGGTGTATTTATAGCAATTTTATCCAAAGCTATCGTCATAGCTTGATTTATAGCGGGCACAATACCAATTTTATCAATAACCTTAGCTCTCACTAAAACCACTTCATAGTTTAAGAAATGGTTTTGTTTTAGAGTGATGGTACGGCGAAAAATCGCTTCGCGATTTTTCGCCGTCATCTTCTTACTATCCCTTACCC
>JAGOSI010000032.1 GCA_018062385.1 Minisyncoccota bacterium | reverse complement strand
CCTCTGACCAACCGGCGCACTTATTTCAGTAACAATACTCTTTGATGCAAACGTTACATTTTCTTCTTCAATTTCTGACGATACTGCAAATAATTTATTAAAATTAGAAGTTACAGCCTTCCCTTTTGTATCGTATAAAGTGACCAACTTTTCTTGTTGATTTAAACCCAACCGATTTTTGGCGATTGTAATAGTGGCTTTCGGCAAGATAATAGTTTTTGGTGGTAAAGTTACAGCCTCTTCTCCTCGTATCACAAATCCAGACATATCGACATCGTAAGGTGAATCATTTTGAATCTGAATATCTCCCTCGTCATTTTTGGTAATTGAAAAAGCCACCGGCAAGACCGTGATTTCTCGGCGAATAGTTTCGTCATGTCTAGCATACTTAGCATTTACGGTTATGACGTAAGTTCCAGGGTACGAATAAACATGTTTAACCTTTGTGCCGGTAGCTGTATACGAATCACCAAAATTCCAAGTATAAACCAAAGAATCAATAATGGTCTCGCCGATTCCACTTCCGGTTACAGAGAACGGAACGGTCTGATTGACATAGGCCACATCTTGCATATCTGTCGCTAATTTCAAGACAGTGTTTGGTGTCACCAAACTTACCGACCTTGTCTTATTCACCTCTTTAGCTTTAGTATTGTTTGCAGTAGTTTTGGCAGTGGTTTTTGGTTCTATACTTTCATTTGTTGCCACAATAATTGGCTCCACTCGCCCGCCACGATTTTGCGCTTTAGGAGTTGGTGTGTCGGTTACCCAGCCTTGGCTGGTATATTGAGCAGTATCTTTATTGGTATTATCACCACCCACCTCCTGCCAATTCTCCCCACCTGCCACCTGATCCATTATCTGCCCAGTGGCATTTTTCAACGTTAAGGTTACTCCCGTATTAACCAAAGCTCCAGTATAAATCAAAAACGCTGTTGCTGGAGACGACTCTTCACTTGAACGTTCCAAAACAACATAGGAAGAACTCGGTATCGAGCCGGCTAGACTAATACTCAAATTTACACCATCATCCAGAGTCCAACCATCTACATCTACCGCTTCAGTACCAGAATTATAAAGCTCAATCCACTCATGATTAGCTGACTCTATCCCACCCATCCAAGCGATCTCATTAATAATCACCGAGGCTTGGGTTGAAAGTGGCAGTAAGAATAATAGCAGTACAAGAAACAAGCGGTAATACATAAAAAAGATTTTAAGAAGAAAATGGTGAACGTTCGTGATGCGGTTGTCTTAATTGTTTTTCTATTTTTTTCAATGATAATGGGTCATCTGTCTTAATGTCGGACTTAGCATAAGACGAATTCGGTTGAGTAGATTTTTTAGTCTGTGAATGAAAAGATTTCTGGTGACCTGGTTTTGGTTTAAACTTTTTTTGAAAAGAATTTCCTGAACTATTTGTTTGAACTCTGTCTTTTTCCTCTTCTGGCTTTACTGACTGATCTAGGGTTTCAAAAAAGTTTTCTACTTCAGCGGAAATTATTTCAATTTCAATTTTAGGGTCTACCACCTCTGTCGCAACCACTGACTTTGGTTTGAAAATATTTTCAACAGTCAGATTTTGATTTGAAACCACTTCGGTGTTTGCATTTTTTTCCAATTTGTTATCTTCTACTTTTTTCAAAAGTGAAGCTAAAGTACTTTTTAGATCAGTGCTATCGTTTCCATTTTTTTCCTGAACCGTACCCTTATTGAAAACTTTTGGTGAAGAACTGTTATTTGGTTTACTCCTCTCAATCTGATTATCTTCACTAATTTTTCCCAGTACATTACGTAAATCAGACAAAGACTTATTTGCCGGTTTTTTGTCAGCATACTTTACTGCGCTACCATTATCTTCCCGGGCGACAAACTTTTTTTCTGAAATAGGTGGAGGAAAATTATTTTTATCTGGAGTAGATGCGACCGCCGATTTTGGAGATATGGCTACAAAGTCCCTCGCTCCAGAAACAGCCTGAGTTAAAGGTTTGTGATCATTGGTATTTTTTGGCTTGAATTCCTTTTTTATCGGTGGCTCAGTTTTTATTGGTGTATTTAAATCAGTGATAATTTTTTCCACATCTTCCCGTGTACGTGCATAATTTTTCCGACTAGCTGAAATAACCATGTCTTTGCAAGACACTCTTGGCATTTCAATCGGAGGCAAAGTCACCGCCGAAAAAGGTTGTGACCCAATACCGTCAATCATGAGAGTGAGATAAACTTGAGCAAAACCAAGATTTACCAAATCGTTAGCGACAAATCTTGGGGCAAAAACTGTCTCCAAAACTTCTGCGTCAAACGGACCAACCCGAAAAGCAATCGTCGTACCAACGTTACCAAAAACAGCATTGCGAACATCTTCTTCCATTTGCTCAATGTATTGATGAGCAATAATTAAGTTTAGATGATACTTTCTAGCCTCTGACAGAATATTGGCAAAAGTAGAATTAGCAAAAGACTGAAACTCATCCACATAAAAATAAAAGTTGGGCATGGTGCGCATCTGCTCAAGCGGTAAATCAGCTCGACTCATGGCACCCAGGTAAATACGAGTGGTCAACATTGATCCTAAAAGGTTGGCGTTGGTCTCACCCACCAAACCCTTAGATAGATTCATAATGAGAATCTTCTTCTCATCCATAATCTTTCTAATATCAAAACTTGAATGTGGTTGGCCGATGATATTTCGAATCAGCGGATTACCGGTAAATTGACCAACTTTATTTTGAATTGCTGGTAAAGCCTCAGCTGCAAAACGATCGGTATAACCGGCAAATTCTTCCACCCAAAAAGCTTTAACCGCCGGATCTTTGATATAATCCACCACTCGAGCCCGAAAAGCTTTATCGGTAAAAAGACGGTTGACCGATAGCAAAGTAGTATCAGGATATTCAATCAAAGCCAAAAGAGCATTAGTCAAAATATATTCCATACGTGCACTCCAGGCATCCACCCAGATCTTTTTGAAAGTCGACATCAAACCAGATACCACCAAATGACGCTTATCTGGACCAACATCCTCCATCACATTGAAAGATACGGGGTTATCCATATCAAACGGCGCAAAGTAGATAACATCATCAATTCTGTGTGGTGGCACATAATCAAGCAAGGTTTGAGCTGCTGAACCATGAGGATCGATAAAAGCCATCCCCTCACCATTTTGAATGTCCTGAGCAGCCATATTCTCCAAAAGAGTCGACTTACCCATACCAGTCTTACCTACCACATACATGTGACGTTGACGATCTTTAGCCTTAATGCCAAAAGGTATCTGCTGACCGCGGGCATCAGTCTTGGCAAAAAAAGTAATTTTTTCTGGATCGAAACTCATAGACCTAGTATAACAAACTTAATTACCAAAATGCTTTTCCGCATAATGCAACAATTCAGTCACATCGTGATTACGATCCTCGGAACCAAGAATAATAACTGCAATTGTACGTAATTTTCCTTTCACTTCTAAATTGTGTAGCGAAATAGAAGTTTGACCAGCAGCCTTAGTCTCACCCACCTTTCCACCGATAAAATTATCTAGACCTTTTACTTCATTAAAATTCAACAAGTCACCAAACTCGCCACTAACATACGAGGTTGGTATATACTGATTAACTGTTAACTCGAAAATAAAATTTCGATTCTTGTGAATATACTGAGTTAAGCGCAATAAATCACTAACCGACGACACATTTTCTGCTCCCAAACCGGACGGGTCGATGAAGTATGTGTCGGTCATACCAATATCTACGGCTTTTTGGTTCATTAAGGCCATAAACTTATCTCGCCCTAACTCAGAGGCAATCACCTCAGCAGCTTCATTAGAAGATTCAACCAAAAGTAATTGTAATAAGCTGTACATCGACACTTGACTACGATCACCAAGACGCGGCACAAGCGACTGTACAAAAGTCGGTTGGCTAACAGCTACATTTCGATCAAGACTAATATACTCAGTGGCAATCACTGCGGTCATGAGCTTGGTAATAGACGCAATTGGAGCCGGAGCATCCAAGTCACTAGAGGCTAAAACCGTACTACTATCCACGTCAGCAATTAAATAATGTGGGGTCTTGAGATCTGGTACTTTTGGCTCGTACAAAAAGGGTTCAGTACTTACATCCGCTTCATGTACCAAGATCGGTGTACCGACTTTTACTTCCTTAAACAACCTCTCAGCATCATCAATATTTAAACGTATACAATCACCAGCAAAATCTTCTGATACTGGTTTTTCATCAGCATACAAAGACCAGCCGTGAATATAAAAATTGCTCTGGAAAGATAAACTCCAAGGTTGATAAACCTGACCAATAGCCGAAAAATGTTTTTCTTTTTTGGTCTCTATTTTATAAAGACCAGCTTGCGTTTGACACCATGATCCATTTTGACCTTTGGAGATAATCGGCATACTCTCAACCAAGATTCCGTTGGTAAAATTTCTCAGCTTCATAGCCACCAAGTCCACTTCAATAAAACTTAATTCTGAATCAATGAAAGCATCGCGGGTTTCGGTGAAGAAACTTGGTTCTCGCAAAGACACTTGCACTCCATAATTTAAGGGTTCAATCTGTGAAGTATAAGAATTAACAATCGAAATTTGTGGTACCGACGCCGTATTCATAGAAGAGACCGTCTGAACACCAAACACTCCCAGCCCAAACAACATCACTATTCCCAACACCGGCAATAAAGCTAAAAAATTGAAGCTTGAATCACCCCTTGTTTCAGCACGATTATTTATGTGTGAGATTCTTGGTATCAAAACACCTTTGCCATCTTGCGGAATATCATCTTCGTGACGTACGGCATAAAAGCGACGTTTCTTTGATTCGTCTATCATAGACCCTATGATACCGTAAAATCACTTCTAATTAGGACTATTAACCACAGTTTCATTATCAGAGACCTCGAGGACACCATCGGCTTTTAGAGCTCCTCTCGTGTAAATATTGGACGGAGCCCAAATCATGAAGCTCATTACCCCCGCATCATAACTCGCCTGAATCTGCGTTCGTACTTCTGCTACATCATAATTTCCTCCATAATCAAAATCTTGGATCCAGGTCCGTAAACGATTAGCGTCATAAACTGGTTTTTTGTAAATAGCTGGAGTTGATGTTCCAACCCGTTCATGCAAAAAACCGTTCATTCGGGTCGTAGGAGCTTTCATTCTTTCTACTCCAGACGACATTGCATGATAGACAATTTTGTACGGATCACTATTAGGATTGGCTAAGCCTAAATAATTTGGTGGATAATGTGACGGATAAACCATTGGTGCCACAAAATCAAAATACGGGGCGGTTCGCTCTTGTACCTGACCGATCGAAAGATCATCAAAATTAGTGGTGGTCATTCCAAAAAGATCTACTGAAGTCCAAGGGGTCGAAGAAGCTCGTCCGGTATTTTCATGCTTATATTTAGCAAATCTCTCTTCTTCATCCATGGCTTTTTGTAAGTAGGAAAAGAACGCTTCGAGATTGGCCTGTTTGTCGTTTGGCCATTTGGAGCCAGCACTGTGAGCAAAATAAATATCCCGCATATTACCATCACTAGGATAACGAACATAATCAAAATTCAATTCATCAAAACCTAAATTATATGAATCAACCGACAACTCAACAATATGCTTCCAATATTCCTCTGCTGCTACATCAATGAAAGATAGTCCTTTTCCATCATGCCAGACGGTATTTCCATCCAAACGCTTCACTGCTAAGTGTGGAAACCGCTCAGCGTGAAAAGGATCCTGAAAGACTGTAATGCGCCCGATTACGTAGATGCCGTTATTGTGCAAACTAGCCACAAAATCGCGCATATCTCTAGCTCCACAACGAGCATTTTCCCAAGCTGGTTGCCAAGCAAGATTTTCTGGTTTAAATGATATGGTGCCAGAGTAATCCTTAATATCCAAAATCACACTATTAATCTCGGTCTCATTAACCAATTTCACTATTTTATCACGAAAGCTCGGTGTTCCTGCCACACAAGATGTCATATAAATAGCCTTCACCTGTGGTGGCAAAGGCTGGTGTTTAGTGACAGGTCTGTTGTCTACCTCTAGCGTACTAGCCACATGTGGCGACTCAGTATTTTCTTCAATATTTTTAATCTGGCCTTTTTCATACACTAAATCTGCTTTTGGTATATAGGCATAACTAAAAAACGCCACCATACCAATAATTAAGATTAGGCTTAGACCTAAATATTTCATACTTAACTATTGTAACTCACGCTCATTAAAAAGTTGTTTGGTCGTCTCCACAAAAGAATCACTACCCCGTTCGCCATTGCCACGGTCAATTTTTAGTAAATACAAACTCCGCCTTAAAGAATAACCAACTAAAATTAAAATGACTCCAATACTTGATACTAAATACTGCTTCCATAATTCTGGCACACCCAAAAATGGTAAGACTGCCAAAACAATACCAAACAAAAATACTAAAGTTTCTCTTGTCATCAATAATTATCTATATATTACCGTGAAGAGACAATTACTACAAATTCCCCCTTCTGCCTAACAGGCTCATTAGTTAAAATATGTAAAAGTTCAGCTGGCGTCCCAACCAACATTTCTTCATGGAGCTTAGTAAGTTCACGTCCGAGCATTACTTGTGCTTCAGGATAGTTTTTTTCCAGAGCTTCTAGAGTCTTCAAAATCCGGTGAGTGGATTCATAAAATATAGTTGGTTGCGGAAGGGTCGCGAGACTTTTGAAAAAAGTCTCGCGACCCTTCTTCTGTGGTACAAACCCCAAAAAAGTAAATTGGTTGCCGGCAATACCAGCAATCGAAAAAGCCGAGATTAAGGCAGAAGCCCCAGGGACAGCGTCGATGCGCGCGCCCGCTTTGCGGGCGCGCGCCACCAGCCACACCCCTGGATCACTCACCGCGGGCGTTCCTGCGTCACTTACCAAGGCCATACTCTTACCCTCCTCCAAATCCCTAATTATCGCCTCATGCACTCCTTCACTGGAATGAGCATCATAGCGCTTCAAGGGCTTTTTAATAGCATAATGCGCCAACAACTTCCCCGTCACCCGCGTATCTTCGCACAAAATATAATCAACCTCTTTCAAAATCCGTAAAGCCCGGAGGGTGATATCTTCCAAATTACCAATCGGCGTTGCCACCACATATAGCGTTCCCATAACGAGATACTAGCAGAAAATCAGAAAAAAGAAACGTGAATTGACTTTTGTATTTTTTTGTAGCATTATTCAAAATGAATTAGTTTTTTATTTTCTTTCACAAACAGGAGAATGAATGATGGAATTAGTAACCATATTTTTATCAACTTTTTTGATAGTAGGGATTGGCGAATTAGGTGACAAAACCCAGATCGCATCTGGTATTGGAGCAATAGCAAATAGAAGAAATGTAAAAATTATATTCTTTAGTTCAGCTTTAGCCTTAGTGTCAGTAGCTGGCATAACAACATTGTTTGCAGGCTTAATACCTGATGATTATCTACCCAAAATAATAAAGGCTGGTGGTTTTCTGCTGATTATTTATGGATTATATTTATCTAATATCACTTCTGGAAGTGATGACAGTATCATTCAAGGAATCACACCTGAAGCAAGTGTTACAAAATTATTTCTTACACATTTTACTGTTGTATTTACGGCAGAGCTAGGTGACAAAACGCAGATTGCCACCTTAGCAATTGCGATTGACAATCAATCACAATTATTTATAGTTTTTTTCGCCTCAGCTTCAGCTTTGATTTTTGTTACAGCTGTTACGGTTTGGGGTTTTACAAAAATACCCAGACAATGGATTGGTAAAGTTCAAAAATTAGGGTCAGTATTGATGATAGTTTACGGAATTCACATGATCATTCAGTGAAGTAGCTACAAAACCGGTGGGAATTTTTCTTCGAAAAATTCCCACCGGTTTTATCTTTCCTTACCCCACCAACCCTTCCGCTATACTCGTCGTCATATCCCCTGCCCCCGTAGTCACCACCACCCCGCCTTTATCTTGGTAAATTTTATTTTTTATTACACCGACCG